>NZ_JARAMO010000321.1:0-15389 GCF_028807275.1 Mameliella sp. AT18 | reverse complement strand
GCGCCGTTGTGCCCATAGGGCGCGGTCAGGGCCACGTTGCGCAGCGAGGGCGTGCGGAACTTGTAGGCGTCCTCTGGGTTGCGGGTGGTTTCCATCCGTCCCAGGTCATGCGGCATGGTGTCTTCGCCAAAGGGCCTGCCCGGCCCGAACTGCGGGATGCCCACGGCGTAGAAATTCTGATCGGTAAAGCGTGGCCCGTTGTGGCAGCCGGAACAGCCCGCGTCCCCGAAAAAGAGCTGCCGCCCACGCTCTGCCTCGGGTGAAAGCGGCGTGCCCTCGGTCAGCCACTTGTCGTAGGGGCTGTCATGGCTTTGCCATTCGGTCCCGATGAAGGCGGCGATGGCATTCACGATCTCGACGATGGTGATGTCGTCGGGATCGTGCACATCGGGATAGGTTGCCTTGAACAGGCGCTGGTATTCAGGAATCTCGCGCACACGGTCGGCCAGCATGGCCCAACCCAGGTCGATGCGTTCGGCAAAGGCGGCGCTGACCGGGTTTTCGTCCGGGTGCCCGGCCATTTCTGTCGGAGAGCTGATCGGGAACAGGGCCTGTGCCGCCAGTAGAGAGTTCAGCCCGGCGGGCGTGTATTCCTTGGCCGGTGTCTTGAAGGCGACATAGCCTGCGCCGATCCGTTCGACCCGGCCGTCATGGAACATCTCGCGCACCTCGCTATGTCCGAGGTTCCAAAGCGCGGGCGCGTTTCGGGGCACCCGTTCGGCGATCCGGTGGGTGCCCTCGCCCGGGGTCCGGTCGGGCCCCAGCCCGGTGCCGCCTTCGCCGATGCCCAGGCTGATGCCGTCGGCGCCGTGCAGGCTGTGGTGATGGCAGGTCGCGCAGCTGATGTTCTGGTTGCCGGACAGGATCTTGTCATAGAACAGCAGGCGGCCAAGCTGGGCCTCCTGGGCGTCGAAATCCAGAAAGTCCTGCGCCAGGATCGCATCTGCCCGCGAGTGCGTGGGCATCAAGGTGGCCAGGGTGATCAACAGGGCAGGGGCCCAAAAGCCGGGGAAAGAGCGATAAAATCTGAGGATCATGACGAACCTGTCTTTTGAAATGCCGAGTGCGTCAGCGGATAACAAAACTGTGAGCAATCCGGGGCCACTTGGCAAGCTTTGGAAAAGACAGAAATTTCCAGATCCCGCTTTCGCTAGGGGAAACAAGGGGTTTCCGTAGCGGAAATCGTTCCCGATCCGGGCCGTGACGCCGAATTTTCCCGCCAATGCGGTTTCTTGCGGCGTTCCGGGCGATCAGTCGGCGGAAAAGCTGCCGTAGCGCCCGCCCTGAAACAAGAGCGGAGCACCTTCGCGGGAGCTGACCCGTTCCACATGGCCCAGCAGGATCGAGTGGTCGCCGCCGTCATGCGCTGCCACCTGACGGCACTCGAAACGTGCCAGGCAGCCCTCGATCAGGGGGACACCTGACGCGCTCCGGCGCCAGTCGAAGGCGTCGAAGGCATCGCCGTCGCGGGCGAATGCGCGGCAGAGATCGAATTGGTCGGCGCCCATGACATGTATCGCGAACCGATCTGCCGCCATGAAGAACGGGTAACGCGACGAGGATTTTGCCGGAGCCCAGAGCACCAGCGGCGGATCCAGGGAAACCGAGGAAAAGCTGTTGGCGGTGATGCCAAGCGGTCCGGTCGTCGTGGCGCAGGTGATCACCGTCACCCCGGTGCCGAAACGGCCCAGGGCATCGCGGAAAGCGCGGCCATCGGTCTGTGCGGGATCGAAGTCTTGCGTCATCTGGCTCGTATCGCAGCCGGGTCCACCTTGGCCGAGGGTGGAGAACCGGGCATCCTTTCCTTGCTGGCCGTCGGCACCATCCTAGATGCGCGCCGCCCGGTCCACCCCGTTTCCGGCCGGGAAGGAGGGATGGACAAGCGCAATCGCACCCTGTTGGTGGGCGCCACATTTTTGTCACAGCTCATGGCAGATATGGCGCATGGCGCCGCAGTTTCCCCCTCATATCGGGCAAATCGGGAAATTCTCTGTAGCGAAAGCGATAAAATTAGGTTATTTCGCGATGAGAAATAACAAGCCCGCCATACAAAAAATCAGGCGGGCACAGAGGTAGAGCGGTGTGATTATGAACGCGATTAAATTCGTGACCCGTACCCGTGCGGGCATTTTGGAACGTGGTGAAGTCAACAGCGATGGTCAAGGATACCTGATCGACGCAACCGGCGGCCAGGAAATTTCCCTCAACATCAGTCAATCGGATGTGCGCGGCTACGATCGGACCGCGAATGACCTGCTGATCACCCTGGCCGATGGCCGCGTGATCGTGCTCGAAAATTACTTCGACGGCGGTGACGCGGGCGGCAAGCTGTATCTGAGTGCCTACGGGACCTTGAACGAAGTCACTTTCGTCGAGGCCGAGGGCGGGGCGCTTTTTGCCCAGTACGGCCCGACCGAGGAATGGGGCAAGTGGAGCCCGACAGACGCGCTCATCTTTATCGACGAACCGACCGTTGTTGCAGAGGCGCCGGTCCCCGTGGACGAGGGTAACGAGGTCAGCATGCTGGCCGCTGGCCTGATCGGCATGGGTGGCCTCGGCGCCGCAGGCCTGGGCGCGGCCGCGCTGGGCGGTGCCGCGCTGCTGGGTGGCGGAGACGGCGACAGTGGCGGCGGCGGTGGCGGCGGGGGGCTTGGCTGGACCCCGCCCACCGTGGATGACCCGGACGCGGATTATACAATCGACGGCGGCGATACGCCCAGTCTCACCATCACCGGCACGGCCAACCCAGGTTCGATCATCGAGATCACCATCGGCGGGATCACCGTCACCGGCGAGGCCGATGAGGACGGCATCTGGAAGATCGTCTTCGAAGGCGACAATTTCCCACCCGATGGCAGCTATGCGGACATTCCCGTCAAGGTCACGGACCCGGACGGGACCGTGACTTACCTCGATGGTCCCTCTTTCGTGATCGACACCACGCCGCCGCCGGTCGACGTGACCGACGGCACCGTCTCCACCGGCGACCTCGTCAACGACGACGACCATCAGGACGGTGTCACCGTGACCGGCGAGGGCGAGCCGGGCTCGACCATCACGATCACAGTGGACGACACCACGCAGACCACGGTTGTCGACGAGAACGGCAACTGGTTCTTCGACTTCTCCTCGGCGGTCTTCCCTCCGGGCACCTACGGCAAGGACATCACCCTTGTTGCCACCGATGATTTTGGCAACAGCACCACGGTCTACGACGTGGTGCAGGTGGATACCGAAAACACCATCAAGCTGACCAACCTGCCATTGACTGGCGACAACGTGATTTCCGGGGGAGAGGTCGCCGCAGGCGTGACCTTCACCGGCACGACCGACGCGGGATCGACCGTCACCGTGACCGTCGATGGCGTGACCCACAGCGCAACCGCCGATGCCGATGGCAACTGGAGCGTGACATTCGCCCAGGGAGACCTGGCCACAGGCACCTATTCCGCCACGGCGCAGATCGTCTCGACCGACCCGGCGGGCAATGTCGTCACGACGAGCCATGATTTCGACGTGGACACCGAGACCGCCGTCACCGTGAACACGGCAATAGTCGGTGGGGATGGGGTCATCAACGCGGGCGAGGCCGACGCAGGTGTCGCCGTGACAGGCACGGCAGAGCCGGGCGCCACGGTTGTCGTCTCGACCAATGGCGAAAGCTATACGACCACGGCCACCGCAACCGGTGGCTGGTCGGTTGACATCCCCTCTGTCAGCCTGCCGCGCGGCACGATGGCGCTTGAGATCAGCGCCACGGCCACGGACCTGGCCGGCAATACCATGACCGCGACCGGCAGCGTCGATATCGACACCGAACTGGCGCTGACGCTCGACACTTCGAGCATCGCGGTGGACGGTATCGTCAACAGCACCGAACACGCGGGCATGATCGCCTTTACCGGCACGGGCGAGCCGGGCGCGACGGTCACATTGGAACTGTATGGCGAGACGGCCACCGCCGTCGTCGGCGCCGATGGCACTTGGTCCATGCCCTTTCCGGCCAGCGTCCTGCCGACAAATGCGGGGCAGGCCGACAGCATCGCGGTCCTGGCCACCGTCACCTCGACCGACCCGGCGGGCAACATGGCCTTCGCCTCGGGCGGGTTCGAGATCGACGTGACCAACCATGTCGAGGTTTACACGGCTTCCGTCGAAGGCGACGGGGTGGTGAATGCCGCCGAGCGTGCCGATGGTGTGCTGTTGACCGGTTACACCGAAGCAACGGGCGCGGGCTCCTCCGTCACCGTCACGGTGAATGGCACAGCCTATGACGCGACGATCAACTTCGACGGCACCTGGTCCGTGGTCCTGCCGGCGGCAGAGATCCCCGAAGGCCAGACCTCGCTTGACGTTCTGGCGACCTCCATCGACGGGGCGGGCAATGTGGTTACGGCCACCGGCACCATCGCCATCGACACGACAACCAATGTCGCGGTCATGACCAGCGGCGTCGAGGGTGACGGCGTGGTGAACGCCGCCGAGCGCAGCGATGGTGTGACCCTGACCGGCACCGCCGAACCTGGCAGCACCGTCATGGTGACGCTGGGTGCGATGACACACCAAGCCACCGTGGCGGCCGATGGCAGCTGGACCGCCGATTTCGCCGCGGCCGAGATCCCGGCAGGCGAACGCACGCTGGACGTCACCGCGACCTCGACCGATCCGGCGGGCAACACTGCCACCGCGAATGGCAGCATCGACGTCGATACACTCGTGCGCGACTTTGCCATCACATCCACCCCGGGCGGGGTGGATGCGGTCATCAACGCCGACGAGGCGGCGCAGGGCCTTGTCCTGACGGGCACGACGGAACCGGGCGGCAGCGTGCGCATCACGCTGAACGGCCACACCGTGCAGGCCTCGGTGGACGCGGGCGGCAACTGGACCGCCAGCTTTGACCCCGCGCAGCTGCCCAGCGGCGAGCAGACCGTCACGCTGACGGCAGTCTCGACCGATCCGGCCGGCAATACCGAGACCATCACCCAGCCCGTCACCATCGACACCGATGCGGGCACGCTGACCATCAGCCCCGACCCGGTCGAGGGGGACGATGTGGTGAACCTGGTCGAGGCCTCGGACGGGGTGACGATCAAGGGCACCTCGGACCCGGGCCAGGTGGTGAACGTGACGCTGAACGGCGTGACGCACGCGGTGCAGACCGATCCCTCGGGCAACTGGTCGCTGGACTTCGCCCCCGGAGAAATCGCACCGGGCACCTATACCGCCGATATTTCCGCCACCATCACCGACAGCGCGGGCAACACCCTGACCCGTACCGACAGCGTCCAGGTTGACACCGAGGTGCTGAACTTTGCCGCCTCCGGTGCGCCGGTCGAGGGCGACAATGTAATCAACGCCGACGAGGCCAGCGACGGCTTTGTCCTGACCGGCACGACAGAGCCGGGCGGCACCGTCTCCGTCACCTTCGAAGGGGTCACCCGTGACGCCACGGTCGATGCCTCCGGCAACTGGAGCGTCGGATTTCAGGCCGGGGACATTCCCGCCGGAGAAAAGGCCACCTCTGCGGTGATCGACACCACGGATGCGGCGGGCAACACGGCAACGACCTCGGTCGCTTTCGACATCGACACGGAGGTCAACCTGCTGGCCATGTCCTCGGACCCGGTCACGCCGGATGGCGTCATCAACGCGGCAGAGGCCCGTCAGGGCGTCACCCTGACCGGCGTGGTCGAGCAGGGGTCGAGCGTCTCGGTCACCGTGGGCGGCATGGTGCATGTGGCCACGGTCGATGCCTCGGGCAATTGGTCGGTGGACATACCGTCCTCGGCCATTCCCACAGGCACGCTGTCGGCCCCGGTCCTGATCGAGGCCGTGGACGCCGCGGGCAACACCCGCGCCATGACGGAAACGCTGAGCGTGGATACCGATGCACCCGGCACTCTGAACTGGACCGGCTATGGCCGCGACGGATCCGGGGTGGACCTGATCCGGACCGAGATCACCGAGGACGATGTTTTCCTTGGCCAGCTGAGCGATCCGTCGGGAACGCCGGATGTGACGGCGGTTTCCATCGATGCCAGCACGGATATCGAGGCGATCGGCCAGACCTACATCGACCTCGACGGGTCGGTGGCGGATGGCACGCACCTGGTGCTGGCCTCGACGGATGCGGCGGGCAACACCTCCGGGTCCTACCTTGTCACCGACGATCCCCTGACCAACACGGTGCTGATGTCCGACGACATCGCAGAGGCCCTGTCCGACTTCCAGATCGACACCATCGACCTGCACTTCGCCGAGGACAGCAACCTCACCATCACCGAGGCACAGATCAAGGCGCTGTCGGAGAACAGCGACACGGTCACCATTCGGGGTGGATCTGACGACAGCGTGACAATCACCGGAGCCACCGCCGAGGGCAACGACGGCAACGGGTTCAACGTCTTCAGCCTTGGCGACGCGACCCTGCTGATCGAGGATGACATCACCCAGATCCACGGCGTCACCTGACCCGATCAAGACCGTCCGCAGGCCCGGCAGAGAACCGGGCCGCGGATCCCGCTTCATAACCATAATCGCGCCGAGACGGGGGCACACATGAGGATAGGCAGGCACGGCCTGGGCATGATCGTGGTGGCGGTCGCGCTCTCGGGCTGCATGAAGGACATGGGCGTGGTGTCCCGTTTCGCAGGTGGCTCCAATCCGCCAGCGGAGGAAATCGTTGCGCGCGCGGCCAATGCGCCGCGCCCTGATCCCGCCCAGGCCGCCCCTGTCATCCATGCCCTGTCTCTGCGTGTCACGGTGGTTGAACCGGGCACGCCCTATGCCAGCGTCGCAAACGCGGTCATCGCCTCGGACAACCGGGTGGCGGCTGCGGAACTGCATGTGGCGCAGCTGCGGGCCGATGCGGCCAAATTCAACTGGCTGCCGGCCATTGGGCCGCGCATTTCGTTGAACTCGCTGGGCGATTTTGTGGCCGACCTGGTCATCAACCAGGTGCTCTTCGACAATGGCCGCAAAAAGGCGGAGCGGGACCTGGCCAAGGCGCATGTGGAACTGGCCGCCGTCAAGCTGGTCGAGGATGGCAACGACCGCGTGGACGACGCGCTGAAACTCTATATCCGGGCCGAGGAAAACCGCGAACTGGCCGCGCACCTGGAACTGGCGCTCAAGGATATGACCCATTTCGAGTGGATCATGAATGAAAGGGTGCGGGGCGGTGTCTCGGACATGTCCGACCTCAATATCCTGCGACAGAAGCTTGCCAGCATCCGCGCCCGGAGGGGCGAGGCGCTGGAAACCGCGCGCACCGCGCTGGAAGAACTCGACGCGATGGCGGGGCGCCCGCTGACAGAGGTGCGAGGTCTTGGTGGGCTGCGCGATGCCTCGGGCGGGGCAGCGCTGGGCGTGCTCAGGGCGCAGGTCGAACGTGACATCGCCGTGGCCAAGGCGAAAATCGCCCGCGCAAGCCATCTGCCCAGTCTCGTGGCCAGCGGCTCGGTTGGTGACAGCGGGCGGCTGGGCAGTCTCGACATCGGGTCGGATTCGCTGTTTTCGCTGGGCACCGTGTCGGACCTGCGGGCCATCGAAGCCAGCAAGGAGGCCGCCGAGCGCCGGATCGGTGACGCCCGCGAAACCGCGGACCGCGCCATCCGCAGCCAGTCCAGCCAACTGGCCGCCTATACGCGCCAGGCCAAGGAGGCAGAGCTGCTGACCCGGCAGGCCAAGCAGAACCTCGACCTGTTCCAGCGCCAGTACGACGGCGGCCAGAGGCAGGTCATGGACGTGGTCGGCGTCTACGAGACCTATGCTGCCGCGCTGGAGACGGCCATAGAGCTGAAATACAAGGCCGCGCGCGCCGAACTGGAACTGGCCCGCCTGCGCGGGGCCCTGGCCGAAGGGGCGCAGATGTGAGCAAGGGCATGTTCGAGATGGCGGGGAAGGCAGGCAAGGCGATGTTGCGCGCCGTGCCCGCCGGGGCCGCCGCCAACGCCGCCCGCCGCGCCCCTCGTCATACCGACCGCGCCCGCGCCCGTGCCACGCTGATCCGCGTGCTGGCCGGGCGGCTTGGGGTCGAGCCCAGGCTCTCGGACATTCTCGAAGCCCTGTCGCCCCGTGCCGGATCGGGCGACAGCTATGATGCCGGGGCGCTGCTGGCGGGCCTGCAGGCCGCCGGGCTGGTCGCCCATGTCGAAACGCCGGACAGCCTTGTGCCCGGACTGTGGCCCGCGCTGGCGCTGATGACCAATGGCCAGGCGGTGCTGGTGCTCTCGCAAGAGGGGCACAGCCTCACCATCTACGACGAAACCGCCGCCTCGCGCCGGTCCGAGGTATCGCTGGGCGAATTCGGCTCGGTCTTTGCCGGGCAACTCCTGCAGGCCGAGGCGCCGGTGCAGGCCCTGTCCGAGGTCCATGCCGCGACCGAACGGCAGGCGCATTGGTTCTGGGGCCAGTTCGCGCGCTTTCGCAAGCATTTCGCCGAGGTCGCGCTGGGGTCCTTCGTGGCGAATATCCTCGCGGTTTCGGTCGCCCTGTTCTCGTTGCAGGTCTATGATCGGGTGATCCCGCACCAGTCCGAGGCGACGCTCTGGGTGCTGGCCGCGGGCGCCGTGATCGCTTTGCTGCTGGAGGCCCTGCTCAAGGTCTCTCGCTCGCAACTCCTCGACGGGGCGGGGCGCCAGATCGAGATGGGCGTTCAGGGCCTGTTGATGAACCGCCTGCTGGGGATGCGGTCGGACCTGCCGGGGCGCTCGCCCTCGCAGCTGTTTGCCGCCGTGCGCGAATTCGGCTCGGTGCGTGAGTTCTTTACCGCCTCGACCGTGGGGGCGCTGGCGGACATCCCCTTCATCTTCGTCTTTCTCCTGCTTGTCTGGTCCATCGCGGGCAGCGTCGTCTGGGTCCTGATCGCGGGCGGCCTGTTGATGGTCATCCCCGGTTTCTTCCTTCAGAAACGCATGATCCGTCTGACACAGGAAATGCAGGGCGCCAGTGCCCGGCAATCGCGCCTGCTACAAGAGGCGGTGGTCGAACTGGACACGATCAAGACCCAGCGTGCCGAGGATCGCTTTGCCCGCGTCTGGGAGGAACTGACCGCCGTTCAGGCGCTGAAATCCTCGGATCAACGCCGTCTGGCCGCCACGCTGACCTTCTGGAGCCAGGGGCTGCAACAGGCCACCTATGTCGGAGCGGTCATCACCGGAACCTATCTCGTCTTTGCCGGGGAATTCACCGTCGGCTCGATCATCGCGGTGGGCATCCTGTCGTCGCGAACGCTGGCGCCGCTGACGCAGCTTGCGGGCATCCTGGCCCGCTGGGGCAACGTCAAGGCGGCGCTCGACGGGCTGGACGGCATCGCCAATGTTCCCCAGGACCGTGCCGAGGCGCGCCATTACCTGCGCCGCGAACGCCTGCAAGGACAGTACGAACTGCGCGAGGCCAGCTATCGCTACGATCCCGAAGGCGCCGCTGTACTGGACCTGGACAAGCTGACGATCCAGCCGGGCCAGACGATCGCGGTGCTGGGGGCCAACGGGTCCGGCAAGTCGACACTGCTCAAGCTGTTGTCTGGTCTCTACGCGCCCGCCAGCGGCAAGATCCTGATCGATGGCACGGAAATGGCCCAGATCGAGCCGCGCGACCTGCGTCGGTCCATCGGTTATCTGGGCCAGGAGGTCCGGCTGTTTCACGGCACGCTGCGTGACAACCTCAACCTCAGCCTGCTGGAACGCGACGACGACCGCCTGCTGGAGGCGCTGGATTTTGCCGGGCTGGGACAGTTCGTGAAATCGCATCCCAAGGGGCTGGACCTCGACATTCGTGACGGCGGCGAGGGCCTGTCGGTGGGGCAGCGTCAATCCATCGGCTGGGCGCGGCTCTGGCTTCAGGACCCGGATGTCTGCCTGCTGGACGAACCCACGGCCGCGTTGGACCAGACGCTGGAAAAAACGCTGATCTCGCGGCTGGAGTCCTGGCTGGAGGGGCGCACGGCGGTAATCGCGACGCATCGCGTGCCGATCCTCAGCCTCGCCTCGCGCACGCTGATCCTGGCGAACGGCCGCATGGCGATCGACGGGCCGCGCGACCAGGTGCTGGATCACCTGCGCACCGTCCAGACGGGGAGCGCGTAAATGGCGACCACGGCAACCAATCTTTCCGCGCAGCTGTCGAAGGACATCAAGGGGCCATCGCTGACGATCTGGCTTTGCGCCGGGTCGGTCTGGGCCTTCATCATCTGGGCCAACTTTGCCTGGCTGGACGAAATCGTCCGCGGCGATGGCGAGATCATCTCGTCTTCGCGCCCGCAGATCATCCAGAACCTCGAAGGCGGTATCCTGTCCGAACTGATGGTCAAGGAAGGCGACGAGGTGCTGCGTGGCGATGTGCTGGCGCGGCTGCATGGAACACAATTCAGATCCTCGGTCGATGACCTGCAGGACCAGATCACCGCGCTGGAAATCCGCCGCCTGCGGCTGGAGGCCGAACTGCAGGGGGCCTCGGTTGTCGAGGTGCCGCGCGACCTGGCGCAGCGGTCACCGCAGATGGTCGCTTCGGAACAGGCGCTGCTGGCTGCGCGGCAATCGGACTACTTCAAACGACGGCAGGGCGCGGACAGGGTGCTGGAACAGGCGGCCTCGGAGCTGAAGCTGATGGAGGACCTGCTGGACAAGAAGGTGGTCGCCCTGATCGAGGTGACCCGGGCCCGCAAGGCGCACGCGGACGCGCAGAAATCCTATGACGAGATCGTCACCCAGACGGAACTCGTCCGGGCCGAGGAATACTCGGAAACGCTCAAGGAACTGGCGACACTGCAGCAGAACCTCAAGGCCTCGAAGGACCAGTTGGACCGGACGGTATTGACCTCGCCCATGCATGGTATCGTCAATAAGCTGTCGGTCACGACCATCGGCGGCGTCGTGCGCCCGGGCGAGGAGATCATGCAGATCATCCCCGTCGACGAAGACCTGTACGTCGAGGCCAAGGTGCGTCCGCAGGACATCGCGGGCATCCGGCCGGGGCAGGAGGCGACGATCAAGCTGACCGCCTATGACTACACGATCTACGGCACGCTGAAGGGCCGCGTTTCGGTGATCTCGGCCGATACCTTCAAGGACGAGCGCCGCCCCGAATCGGAGCCGCATTACAAGGTCACGGTACGGGTGGACATGTCGGCCCTGACCGACCGCCAGGTGGCGATGGAAATTCGCCCCGGCATGCAGGCGCAGGCCGAGCTGCACACGGGGCAGAAAACCGTCCTGCAATACCTGCTGAAACCGCTCTACAAGTCGCGCGAAGCCTTCCGCGAACCGTGATCCGAATGGGCCGCCTGCGGCGGCGCTTTGTCTCTCGCCCGCCGCCTTCGGCTCTGGGCTCGGAGTCTTTCGGGTATTTGCGCCAAGAAGAAGCCCAAGGACGCGCCATGTGTTTCTTCTTGGTTCAAATACTCCCGGGGGTGCGGGGGCTGGCCCCCGCGTGGCGACCTATCCGTCCGAATCCATCCAGATGGTCACTGGCCCATCGTTGACGAGGCTCACAGCCATGTCGGCGCCGAAACGGCCTGTGGCAACGGGCAGGCTCTGCGCCTGTAGCGCGCTGGCGAAATACTCGTAGAGCCTTTGTCCCTCGGCGGGCGGTGCGGCGGTGGAAAAGCCGGGACGGTTGCCGCGCGACGTGTCGGCAGCAAGTGTGAACTGGCTGACCACCAGCGCCGCGCCCCCGATGTCGAGGAGAGATCGGTTCATGCGCCCCTCGTCGTCCTTGAAGATGCGCAGCTTGGCAATCTTGGCGGCGAGCTTGTCGGCTTCTGCCTCGGCATCGCCCTGCATGGCGCAGATCAGCACAAGCATACCCTGGCCGATTTCTCCGATGGTGGCGCCGCCGACATCGACCCGGGCCGAGATGACGCGCTGGATCAGGGCCCTCACAGCTCGGCCTCGCAGGGGGGATTGGCGCCCGCGCGGCTGACGGTGACGGCTGCGGCGCGGACGCCCAGGTCCGCAGCCTTGGCGAGATCGGTGCCCCAGGCTGCGGCCAGGGCGGGGCGGGTCAGCAGACCGGCCCGATGCAGGCCGGCAAGGAAACCTGCGTTGAACGTGTCGCCGGCGCCCACAGTGTCGACCACCTCGACTTTTCGGGCCGGGACGCGAGTCTCGCCCTCGCGGGTGACGACATCGACACCCTCGGCGCCGCGGGTGACCAGCACCACCGCGGTTCCTTCGCGCAGCAATGTGCCGGGGTCGGTGCCGAGCCAGTCCATGTCCTCGTCCGACAGCTTGACGATATCGGCACGGGACAGCATCCGCGCCAGGCGCGCGCGATAGGCGGTTTCGTCGGTGATGAAGCCGGGACGGATGTTCGGATCGATCATCACGACACGGTCGCCCGCACCGGCGCAGAGCGTGGCGTAGCTGTTGGCCTGCGGCTCCGAGACAAGGCTGATGCCGCCGAAGAAGAGCGCCTCTGTGCCAAGGCCGAGGTCCGGCAATTCTGGCTCCGACAGCATCCGCCCGGCGGTGTTCTCGTCGTAGAAGGCGTATTGCGCCTGCCCGTTCGTGAGGGTGACGAAGGCCAGCGTGGTCGGCCGGGACGAGCGGGGGCAGAGGCTGTAGTCGACCTGCGAGGCGGCCAGGGCCTCGGCCAGGATCTGGCCGAAGAGATCCTGCGACAGCCCGCCAAGATAGCCGGAAGGCGCACCAAGCCGGCCCAGGGCGATGGCCGTGTTGAAGACCGCCCCGCCCGCATAGGGCGCAAAGGCCTGTTCCCCTGTGCCCGTCTCGCGGGGCAACATGTCGATCAGTGCTTCGCCGCAGCAGAGGATCATGGGCGCTCTCCCTGTTTGTTGTTTGCGCTAACTATACCGCAGTACGGCCCTGGTCAAAGCCCGAGCGGCGTAGAAAGTGGAAGAGTTCGGTTCGCCAGGGGCAAGGCGCTGCGATTTACTGGTTCACGGCGATCAGGTAGCCGATGCCGCCGGCGACGATCAGGCCCAGCACCACGGCAAAGGTGATTTTCCAGACCGACCAGGGGCGTTCGCCGCGCACCCGGCCCGACCGGCCGTTGACCACGAACCGATAGCTTTGGCCGCGGTACTTGTAGGCGGCCATCCAGACCGGCAGCAGGACGTGCTTGAAGGTGATGTCGCGCATCTCGGTGTCGATGTTGTGCACGCGCTGGCGGTCTCCGCCGATGTCGAATTTCACGTCGCGGTGAATCTGCTGGTCCATCTTGACCTTGGCCTCGGCGAAACCTTCGTCGAGGTCGACCTGGTAGCCTTCGGCCCGGAAACCGGCCAGGAATTCCGGCCTGTAAGGCTCCATCGCCGAGAGATCCCAAGGCTCTAGCGCGTCGGTGTACCGTTTTGGCAGGGCCTTTGAGGCCAGCACCAGAACGTCGTCGAAGAAGCGTTTGACCCGGCCAGACACGCGGGTCCAGCGGATCTTTTGCACGCGCTCTGTTTCCATCTTGCCGTCGCGCATGACCTGCCGGGTCTCGTAGTAGACGGTTCCGCGCTCGCCGCGATAGTCCGAACTCGTGTCGGCATCGAAGGTCCAGAAGGGGACGTAGATGCCGGTCAGCTTGCGTCCCTTGCGGGCGTATTCCTGCAAGCCGTTGGGCGCGAACCAGAGCTTGCCCAGCCATTCGTTCATCGCATCGTGTGCGGCGCGTTCGTCCAGTGCGAAGGGCAGCAGCCCGCGCGGCTTGATGTGCCGGTGCGTGCCGGTGTCGGTGACGACGGGCGTGGCGCAAAACGGGCATTCGGCGGAATGGACGTCGGGATCGAATTCCACCTGCGCGGCGCAGTTCGGGCAGGTCGAAACCCGGGTTTCCTCCATTTCCTGCAAGGGCAGGAGATTGTTCATCGCGGCTTGGAAATCGAGTTCGCGGATGCCACCCTCCCAGGGGCCGGTGGCGACATCGACCTCGGACGTGTTGCCGCAGTGTTCGCAGACCAACATGCCCCTGTCCGGATCGAACCGGAAATCGGCGCCGCACTGGTCACAGGGAAAGCGGTGCTCGTCCGTGGCGTCCTTGGACGAGGCCGGTGGCGGCGGGGCGTCGGAGGGGGGAGGTGGGGGCAGATCACTCATGTCGAAAAAGGCATCAAGCTGTGGCGTTTGTCCGCATCCTTGCGCGGATTGGTCCCCGGGGAAAGGGAAAATCCCGGTTGCCTGCCCTTGGCGCTGCCCGACGCGGAGGCTAGCGTGGCGGCAGCTGACAAGGGAGCGTTCGAATGATGCGAGGTCTGGTCCTGGGATTTGTGTGGCTGGCGGGGGCCGCCCTGGCAGAGCCCGTGACCTATGCCTTTGAATGGACCGGCGGTGGCGGCTACTCGGTCAAGGGCGCGCTGCAATATGACAGCGCCGCCATCAGTGGCCCCTTCGTCCTTGCGCAGGATCTGAGCTGTTTCGTGATCGAGGGCAGCAAGGAGGGAGAGCCGGTGGGCCGCTGGGCGCTAACCATGCTGAACGAGGAAACCAGCTGGCGGCTGCATTTCGACCCTGCGTCGGCTAGTTTCCTTGTGGACGGCGAAGGCATCTGGATGCCGCAGGCCTGGAATATGAACGGCGAGGGGAATGACTGCGGCAAGGACGGGTTCGGCTTCAACATCGGCAACGCGGCGCAGGACATCTGCGTCGACAACCGGTTGATCTTTGAAAGCCAGGTGGCACCGGGCGAGCCCTTTCCGGCGATCAGGGTCGAGGGGTTCGACTTTCCCGGCGATGCCTGCAATGCTCCGCCGATGCTGAGCCTGCTGACGCGGTGACGCCCGTGGGCCGTCAGGTCTCTTCGGGTGGCCTGACGGCGGCGTGACGATCCCAAAAGGCAACGGCCCTGGCATAGGCGTCGGGGTCAATCTCTTGCCCCGACCCGCCGGCCGCGCGCCCCAGGGCGTTGCGCCATTGCGTGATCGGTGGCATCGGTGGCTCGACCGGTTCCAGAGTGCCTATGATAGAGACCACGCCCCAGTCACAATCGGGAACGCCCTGTTCCTCTGGGTAGTCGGCGGCCTCGGCCACCAGTTGCGCGTGGCTATAGAGGATCACGTCCAGCCAGCGCGCCACGGGCGCCTCGCCTTCGAACCAGCGTTCCAGAACCGCCATTTCGCCCTCACGGCGTGCGGCGTAGCCGCTGCGCAGCAGGTGGGCGTTCTCCGGGGTGATGGGGGCAAAGCCGCAACGGGTGGGGGTGTCGTTTTCAAGGAACAGGTGTTTGCAGAAAGGGGCATAGCCATCGGCCAGCGCCGCGCCTCCCGCAATGGCGGCGTTGCATCGGTCGGTCAGCTCTTCGGGTGAGATACCCTCGATCAGCGTGCCGCTGGCGCGCGGCTGCCAGTTGCGGCGCGCGAAATCGGTCATGGCGATCTGCATGATACGTCCTTGCTCTGCGATGTCTGTGGGCGCGAGGTCCCGGGGCAAGCCCGGGACGGG
>NZ_JARAMO010000320.1:0-6741 GCF_028807275.1 Mameliella sp. AT18 | reverse complement strand
GAGGTCCCGGATCAGGTCCGGGACGGGGGTGCGGACCACCGCCCCGCTCATGGCCCGAATGACGGCGAGGTCCCGGGGCAGGCCCGGGACGGGGTCTCGCTGCCCCTGGGGGCGGCGCGGGGACAGGTGCATGAGAATTACATCATCGCCCAGACCGAGGACGGCGTGGTGATCGTCGACCAGCACGCGGCGCATGAGCGGCTGGTCTATGAAAAGCTGAAACGGCAGATGGCGGAAAAGGGTGTGCCCGCGCAGGGATTGCTGATCCCCGAGGTCGTCGACCTGTCGCCGGACGATGCCGCCCGGCTGCTGGCGCGGGCCGAGGACCTGGAGCGCATGGGCCTGCGGATCGAACCCTTTGGCGCCGGGGCGATTGCCGTGCGCGAAACACCCGCGATCCTGGGCGAGGTCAACGCCGAGGCGCTGGTGCGCGACATCCTTGACGAATTGTCGGACACCGGCGACAGCGGGTTGTTGCAGGAGCGGATCGAGGCGATCCTGTCGCGCATGGCCTGTCACGGCTCTGTCCGCTCGGGCCGCGTGATGCGGGCCGAGGAGATGAACGCGCTGTTGCGCGAGATGGAGGCGACGCCGCATTCCGGCCAGTGCAACCACGGGCGGCCCACCTACGTCGAGTTGAAACTGGCGGACATCGAGCGGCTGTTCGGGCGCACATGATCGAGATCGGCGGCGTCGCGTACAGCCTTGATGATCCTGTGGTGCTGGTGGTGTTGGGCGGCGGCGGTGTTGTCCTGCTCATGTTGCTCTTGCTGGTGCTGGCGGTGCGGGCGGCGGGACGTGCGGCACGGGCCAGCGCGCCGGTGCTGCAGCACGTCAGCCACCTGTCGCACCGGGTGCAGGGCCTGTCCGAGGGGCAGGAACGCCTGGCCGGGGGACTGCACCATGTCACCGAGGCGCAGGCCAGCAGCCAGACCGCGATGCTGGAGCTGATGGAACGGCGGCTGGCCGAGGTGCAGGAGCGCATGGGGGAATCGCTGCACGGCTCTGCCCGGCGCACGGCGCGGTCCCTGGGCGAATTGCAGGAACGCTTGCAGGCCATCGACAAGGCGCAGGCCAATATCACCAAGCTGTCGGGCGACGTGCTGTCCTTGCAGGACATTCTATCGAACAAGCAGACGCGCGGCGCCTTTGGCGAGATCCAGCTGCGCGAGATCGTGGGCAAGGCGCTGCCCGCCGATTCCTTTACCCTGCAGGCCACGCTGTCGAACGGGCGGCGGGCCGATTGCCTGATCCACATGCCGCAGCCGCCGGGACCCATCGTCGTGGACGCCAAGTTCCCGTTGGAAGGCTATGAGGCGCTGATGCAGGCCGAGGGCAAGGAGATGCAGGCGCGCGCGGCGCAGGCCTTTCGCCTGTCGGTGCGCAAACACATCCGGGACATTGCCGCGCGCTATATTATCGAGGGGGAGACTGCCGAGGGCGCGCTGATGTTCCTGCCTTCCGAGGCGGTCTATGCGGAACTGCACGCACGCTTTCCCGAGGTGGTGCGCGAGGGGTTCGAGGCGCGGGTCTGGATCGTCTCGCCCACCACCTGCATGGCGACCCTGAACACGCTGCGCGCGGTGCTGAAGGACGCGCGGATGAAGGAACAGGCGGGGGCGATCCGGCGCGAGCTGGCGTTGCTTTATGGCGATGTCGAGCGTCTGACGGGACGGGTGGCGAACCTGGACCGGCATTTCGGGCAGGCGGCGCGGGACATCGAGGAAATCAAGATCAGCGCCGACAAGGCGGGCAGGCGGGCACACCGGCTGGACCAGTTCGATTTCGAAGAGGTCGAGGCGCCGAAAATCCCGGTCCTGCGGCTGGGCGATCCGGCGGAATAGGCGCTTTTGCGCTGTGGGCGCGGTTCTGCCCGAACGGTGCCCAATTCCTGCCCTTTCCACCGCCTAGACCGGCGGCATGAGCGACAAGAACACGATCGATTTCCGCAGTACGGACCATTGGCATCGAAAGAAGCGGCGGCAGTGGCTGTTCCTGGCGGTGCTTGCGGGGATCACGGCGCTGGCATGGGGGCTTGTCCTGACGCGCGAGGCGCCCGGCCCGACGGGGCAGACGGCCGCTGTGGTGCGGGCGCAGCGCTAGGACGCGACGGCGCCGTACATATCGCCTCAGTTGAATGTCGTCAGACCGGTTGAACCGAATGCGGTTCAGCGCGTTATACTCAAAGAGAATCGCGGGGTTGCGCAGGAATCCGGACGTGGTCGACAGAACCGCGCCGGTATCCCGCCCGCGTGGCACCGCCCCGAACCCGGGGCGGGAGGAGGTGTCGGATGCGCGAGGGAGGTTGTTTAGCATTAAACAAAGTGTCATGCGCTGGGTGCATGGATGTTATGCAGCTACGCGCCTGCCGCGAGGGCACGTGGACTGATACACCCTGCTCAACCGTCGGGAGGATTGGGAGAGACGGGGCGGACGCCGGTTGCACCCCAATATCAAACCTGATTGTTCAAGATTAAACCAATCGCGCCGCGCCGGGCGCAGCAAAGGGAAGAGGGCATATGAAAGATACCCCCCAGGACGTCGATCCCGTCGAGAGCCAGGAATGGCAAGACGCGATCGAGGACGTGATCGAGCGTGACGGGGCAGACCGCGCGCATTTCCTGCTCGACAAGGCGGTACAAAGCGCCCGGGCCGCAGGGGCGCGTCTGCCCTTCTCGGCCACCACGCCCTACCAGAACACCATCTCGCCGGATGACGAGGTCGACGTACCCGGCGATACCGAGATGGAATGGCGCATCCGCACCATCAACCGCTGGAACGCGATGGCGACAGTGGTCAAGCGCAACAAGGAATCGAGCGAATACGGCGGGCATATCGCCTCCTTTGCCTCTTCCGCAGCACTGTACGACATCGGTCTGAACCACTTCTGGCGCTCGAAGTCCGCGATCCACGGCGGCGACCTGGTGTTTTTCCAGGGCCACGTCATCCCGGGCATCTACGCGCGCTCCTTCATGGAGGGGCGGATCAGCGAGGAAGAGCTGAAGAACTTCCGCTCCGAGGTGAACGGCGGCGGGCTGTCGTCCTATCCGCACCCCTGGTTGATGCCGGACTACTGGCAGTTCCCGACCGTCAGCATGGGCCTTGGCCCGCTGATGGCGATCTACCAGGCGCGGTTCATGAAATACCTCGAGAATCGCGGGCTGATCGAAAAGCAGGACCGCAAGGTCTGGGCCTTCCTCGGCGATGGCGAGATGGACGAGCCGGAAAGCATCGGCGCCATCCACCTGGCCGCGCGCGAGGGGCTGGACAACCTGATCTTTGTCATCAACTGCAACCTGCAGCGTCTTGACGGGCCGGTGCGCGGCAACTCGAAGATCGTGCAGGAACTTGAGGGCAACTTCCGCGGCTCGGGCTGGGACGTGATCAAGCTGCTCTGGGGCCGGGGCTGGGACGAGCTGCTGGAACAGGACACCTCCGGCAAGCTGCGCCAGCTGATGGACGAGACCATCGACGGCGACTACCAGACCTTCAAGTCCAAGGACGGCGCCTATATCCGCAAGCATTTCTTCGGCAAGTACCCGGAGACCGCGGAACTGGTGAAAGACTGGACCGACGACCAGATCTGGGCGCTGCGCCGGGGCGGTCACGATCCGAAAAAGGTCTACAACGCCTTCAAGCGCGCCACCGAGGCCGAGGGCCAGCCGACCGTCCTGCTGGTCAAGACGGTCAAGGGCTATGGCATGGGCACCGCCGGTGAGGGGCAGAACACCACCCACCAGCAGAAGAAGATGCAGCTGGACCAGCTCAAGGCGATGCGCGACCGGTTCAAGATCCCGGTCACGGATGAAGAGCTGGAAAAGGACATCCCCTTTGTCAGTCTGAACAACGCGCAGAAAGCCTACCTGGCCGAGCGGCGCAAGGAGCTGGGCGGGGCTTTCCCGAAACGCTCGACCGAGGCGCCCAAGCTGGAAATCCCCGGCCTGGACAAGTTCAAGGGCCAGCTGGAATCGACGGGCGACCGCGAGATTTCCACCACGATGGCCTTTGTCCGCATCCTGACCACGCTGTTGCGCGACAAACAGGTGGGCAAGCAGGTGGTGCCGATCGTGCCCGACGAAAGCCGTACCTTCGGCATGGAGGGCCTGTTCCGCTCGGTGGGCATCTACAACCCGAAGGGCCAGCAGTACACACCCGAAGACCGTGAACAGATGTCCTATTACAAGGAATCGGAAAACGGCCAGGTGCTGCAGGAGGGCATCAACGAAGCCGGTGCAATGGCCGACTGGATCGCGGCGGCAACCGCCTATTCCAACCACGGCGTGCCGATGATCCCCTTCTACATCTACTACTCGATGTTCGGGTTCCAGCGGATCGGCGACCTGGCCTGGGCGGCGGGCGACAGCCGGGCGCGCGGCTTCATGCTGGGCGGGACCGCTGGGCGGACCACGCTGAACGGCGAGGGCCTGCAGCACGAGGATGGCCACAGCCATATCCTGGCGGGCACGATCCCGAACTGCATCAGCTATGACCCGACCTTCAGCTACGAGGTCGCGGTGATCGTGCAGCACGGGTTGCAGCGGATGTTCGTCGATCAGGAGGACGTGTTCTTCTACCTCACCCTGATGAACGAGAACTATCAGCATCCCGACATGCCGATGGGCGCCGAAGAGGGAATCATCAAGGGGCTGTACCGCTTCCGCAAGACGGCCAACCCGGCCAAGAAGCACGTCAACCTGATGGGCTCGGGCACGATCCTGGTGCAGGCGATCAAGGCCGCCGACATGCTGCAGGAAGATTTCGGTGTGACCTCGGACATCTGGTCGGCGACCTCGTTCAACGAACTGGCGCGCGATTGCCAGGACGTGGCGCGGCACAACCGGCTGAATCCCTTTGCCGAGCAGAAAACCTCTTACGCGGGGCAGGTGCTGGCGAACATCACCGGGCCGACCATCGCCGCCACCGACTACATGAAGAACTACGCCGAGCAGATCCGGGCCTGCGTGCCGGGGCGCTACACGGTGCTGGGCACGGACGGTTTCGGCCGGTCGGACAGCCGCGTGAACCTGCGACGCTTCTTCGAGGTGGACGCCAATCACATCGCCGCGGCGGCGATGGTGGACCTTTGGCGCGAGGGGGCTGTTTCGGACAAGGATCTGGAGGCAGCGCTGAAGAAATACGACATCGACGGCGGCAAGCCGAACCCGCGTCTGGTCTGATACGGCGCACGAGGAGACAGGAAATATGACCGTAGAAGTAAAAGTGCCGGATATCGGCGATTTCAGCGATGTGCCGGTGGTGACGGTCCTGGTGAGCGTGGGCGACACGATTGCCGAGGAAGACCCGATTGTCGAACTGGAGTCGGACAAGGCGACGATGGAAGTGCCCTCTTCTGCCGCGGGCGTGGTGAAGGAGATCAAGGTTGCCGAGGGGGACAAGGTGTCCGAAGGCGCGGTGATCCTGATCGTCGAGGCGGACGGCGCCCCGGCGGCCAAGGAAGAGCCCAAGGCCGAGGCGCCGAAGGCCGAAGCGCCCAAGGCGGCGGCGCCTGCCGCGGCCCCCGCGCCGGCGCCGAAGACGGATGCCGGGTTCTCCAAGGTGCATGCCTCGCCGTCGGTCCGGGCTTATGCCCGCCGGGTCGAGGTGGACCTGAACAAGGTGAACGGATCGGGCCGTAAGGGCCGCATCCTGCGCGAGGACGTGGAAAAGGCGCTGAAGGCGCAGACCGCCCCGGCGGCAGCCGGGGGCGGTGCCGTGTCCGGTGGCATGGGCATCCCGCCGATCCCGGCGGTGGACTTCTCCAAGTTCGGGCCCGTGGAAGAGGTGGAGATGAGCCGGATCAAGAAGATCTCCGGCCCCGCGCTGCACCGGTCCTGGCTGAACATCCCGCATGTCACCCACAACGACGAGGCGGACATCACCGACCTGGACAAGTACCGCAAGGAAATGGACACGATGGCCAAGGAAAACGGCTATCGCGTCACCCTCCTGTCCTTTGTCATCAAGGCCAGCGTCTCGGCGCTGAAAGAGCACTGGGAGTTCAACTCGTCCATCCATCCGGACGGGGACAAGCTGATCAAGAAGGACTTCTACAACATCGGTTTCGCGGCGGACACGCCGAACGGGCTGATGGTGCCGGTGATCAAGGACGCCGACCGCAAGGGGCTGGTCGACATTTCCAAGGAGCTGATGGAACTGTCGAAGGCCGCGCGCGACGGCAACCTGAAGTCCAAGGACATGCAGGGCGCGACCTTCACCATCTCGTCGCTGGGCGGGATCGGCGGGACCTCGTTCACGCCCATCGTGAACGCGCCGGAGGTGGCGATCCTCGGGCTGACCCGGTCCAAGATGCAGCCGGTCTGGAACGGTGAGGAATTCGTGCCGCGCCTGATGCAGCCGCTGTCGCTGTCCTATGACCACCGTGCCGTCGACGGTGCCTTGGCCGCGCGCTTTGTCGTGACGCTCAAGACGCTGCTGGGCGACATGCGCAAGTTGATGTGGTGAGGTGAGGACGATGGAAGTCAAAGTACCCGATATCGGTGATTTCACCGAGGTGCCCGTCGTTGCGATCCTGGTCAGCGTGGGCGACACAGTCAGCGAGGAAGACCCGCTGATCGAACTGGAAAGCGACAAGGCCACGATGGAAGTGCCTTCGCCCGCCGCGGGCAAGGTGGTGGAAATCAAGGTCTCGGAAGGCGACAAGGTCGGCGAAGGATCGGTGATCCTGGTGCTGGAAGGCGCGGATGCCGGTGCGGAGGCGCCGAAGGACGAGGCTCCCGCCGC
>NZ_JARAMO010000319.1:0-19671 GCF_028807275.1 Mameliella sp. AT18 | reverse complement strand
CGGGGTCCGGGGCAGAGCCCCGGTCCGACCGTGCCGGATGCGCAACGCCCGGTCATTCCGCGGCCACCCCTTCCATCCGGTCCTCCAGCGCATCCGCCGCCTCGCGCAGCGCCGCCAGGGTTTCGGCGCTGGTCTGCCAATAGGCGCGGTCGTGCGCCTCCAGCAGCCGGTTCGCCATCCGGGACGAGGCCGCCGGGTTCAGCGCCGCCAGCCGGTTGCGCATCTCCCCGTCCAGCACGAAGGTCTCGGAAATCCGCTGATAGACCCAGGGTTCGACCGCCCCGGTGGTGGCCGACCAGCCCAGCGTGTTGGTGACGTGGCTCTCGATCTGGCGGACGCCTTCGGCGCCATGTTTCAGCAGCGCCTCGTGGAACTTGGGGTTCAGCGAGCGGGCGCGGGTTTCCAGCGCCACCTGGTCGGCCAGGCTGCGGACCTTGCCCGCGCCCCGCGTCGTGTCCGAGATGTAGACGGCGGCGCCCTGACCGCCGCGCGCGCGTTTCACCGCGCGGGAAATCCCGCCCAGCGTGTCGAAATAATGGTCCACCGTGGTCACGCCCAGCTCGACGGATTCGAGGTTCTGATAGGCCAGGTCGACGCGGGCCAGCGCCCGTTGCAACAGCGCCGGGCGGGCCTGTGCCTTGCCATCGGTGCCATAGCCGAAACTCTTGCGCGCCTCGTAGGCGTCGGCCAGTTCGTCCTCGTCGCCAAAGGCCGAGGAATCCACCATCTGGTTGACGTTCGACCCGTAGGCGCCCTCGGCGTTGGAAAAGACCCGCAGCGCCGCCTGGGCCATGTCGCAGCCGGTTTCCTCGATGCAGGCCAGCGCATGGGCGCGGATGAAATTGCGGTCGGCGGGCTCGTCGGCCTCTGCCGCCTTCAGCGCCGCCTCGGCCAGCATCCGGGTCTGCAGGGGCAGCAGGTCGCGGAAGATGCCCGACAGGGTCATGATGACGTCGATGCGGGGGCGGCCCAGGTCCTCCAGCGGGATCAGTTCGGCGCCGCAGAGCCGCCCGAAGCCGTCGAACCGGGGCCGCGCACCCATCAGTGCCAGGGCCTGCCCGATGGGCGCCCCGTCGGACTTGATGTTGTCGGACCCCCAGAGGACCACGGCGATGCTGCGCGGCAGGGTCTTGTGCGTGTCCAGCAGCAGGTCTGCCTGCGCCGCGCCGTCGCGGCAGGCCAGCGCGCTGGGCATCCGGAAGGGATCGAAGGCATGGATGTTGCGCCCGGTGGGCAGGATCTCGGGAGAGCGGATCAGGTCGCCGCCCGGCACCGGCGGGATAAAGCGCCCCTCCAGCGCCCGCATCAGCGCGGGCAGTTCCGTTTCACGCCCCAGTTGCGCCGCGATCCCCTCGCAGTCGGCCTCGGGCGGCAGCAGGTCCAGGTAGCTGTCGCACGCCTCGGGCGACATGGCACGGCCGACCACATGCAACCCCTCGGGGATCAGCGCCTCTTCGGTTTCCAGCAGGCGCAGCCACAGCGCCTCGGGGTCGGTGTCCACCATGTCCAGCGCCTCTGCCTGGTCGGCGATCAGCGCGGCGATCTCGTGGCGGGCGGGATCGCCGGGGGCGGCGCCGCGCCAGCGGGTCAGGCTGTCCTTCAGCTCGGCCAGCCCCTTGTAGAGCCCCGCCGTCGCCAGCGGCGGCGTCAGGTGAGAGACCGTCACCGCGCCGCAGCGCCGCTTGGCCAGCGTCGCCTCTGAAGGGTTGTTGGCGGCATAGAGATAGACGTTCGGCATGTCGCCGATCAGGCGGTCGGGCCAGCAGGCGGGGCCGGGGCCAGCCTGTTTGCCGGGCATGAATTCCAGCGCGCCATGCATCCCGAAATGCAGCAGAACGTCGGCGCGGAACTGGTCCCGCAGCCAGAGGTAGAACTGTGCAAAGGCATGGGTCGGGGCAAAGCCGCGCTCGAAGAGCAGGCGCATCGGGTCGCCCTCGTAACCGAAGGCGGGTTGCAGCCCGACAAAGACCTTGCCGAAGGTGGCGCCCAGAATGAACACCCCGCGCCCGTCGCTCTGGACCTTGCCGGGGGCTGGGCCCCACTGCGCCTCGATCTCGTCCAGCCAGGGGGTGTCGGTCACGATCCGTTCGGCGCCGACATGATCGGTCACGTTGGCCTCTTGCCCGTACTGGCGGGCATTGCCCCCCAGAACCGTCTCGCGCAGCGCCTCGACGCTGTCGGGCGGGGTCAGGTCATGGCCGCGGTCCGCCATCGCGTGCAGCGTGTTGAATAGCGACTGGAACACGTCCAGGTAAGCGGCTGTCCCGGCGGCGCCCGCATTGGGCGGAAAGCCGAACAGGACGATGCCGACCCGCCGTTCGGCCACCCGTGAACGGCGCAGCGCCGCCAACCGGTCGACCCGGGCGGCCAGCGCCTCGATCCGGTCATGACAGGGGGCCAGCGCCTTGACGGCCGAGGCCGCCTGGCAGGCCCGCGCACAACCGTCGCAGCCCGACGGCCCGTGGCGCCCGGCAAAGATCGTCGGGTTGGTCGCGCCGTCCAGCTCGGGCAGGGCGATCAGCATGGTGGTCTCGATCGGACCCAGCCCCTGCGCCGAGGCGGCCCACTCGCCCAGCGTCTGGAACTCCAGCGGATGTGCGGCGACATAGGGCACGTCCAGCGCCTGCAACAGCGCGGTGGCGGCGGCGTTGTCGTTGTAGGCCGGCCCGCCCACCAGCGAGAACCCCGTCAGCGACAGCAGCGCGTCGATCCTGGCGCCGTGCTGGTCCTGGAAATAGCCTTCGATGGCGGGTCGCCCGTCCAGGCCCCCGGCAAAGGCGGGCAGGACGCGCAGGCCCCGCGCTTCCAGCGCGCGGATCACCGCGTCGTAATGTGCCGTGTCGCCCGACAGGACATAGCTGCGCATCATCAGCAGGCCGACGGTTGCGCGCGGTGCTGCGGGGCCGGGCAGGGCGGCGGGATCCGTGGCGATGCGGTCGGGCAGATCGGGGTGGTACAGGCCCACCTCGGGGTAGTCCTGCGGTGCCGGGGCTTCGGCTCCGCGCCAGTCCGCGTGGCGGCAATAGCGCGAGATCAGGAAGCGGATCAGCGCCTCGACATTGTCGTCGGACGCGCCCAGCCAGTATTGCATAGACAGGAACCAGGCCCGCAGGTCCTGCGCGCGGCCCGGGATCAGCCGCAGGATGCGGGGCAGGCGGCGCAGCATCCGCATCTTGCGGGCGCCGTCCTGCACGCCGGACTTGCCGCTGCCGCGCAGCTTTTTCATCAGCTTGCGCACGCCGCTGTCCGGGGCGGCCATGTCCAGCCCGCCCATGCGGGTCAGCTTGACGATGCGCGCGTCCGAGATCAGCCCCGCCATCGCGTCACAGCTTTCGCGCCGCGCCTGCAGGTCGGGCAGGATCGCGCGGATGTGCTCGTCGAGGAACAGGAGGCTGGTGACGATGATGTCGCCCGAGGCGATGTCGCGGCGCGCGGCCTCCAGCGCCTCGGGGTGTTCGCCCCATTCGGCGGCGGCATGGATCGCGACGCGCAGGCCGGGAAACTCGCCCCGCAGCCGGTCCGCGGCGCGGGCGCAGGGGCCGGCGGCATGGGCGTCCAGCGTCAGGATCACGACGCTGTAGCCGTCCGCGGCACCGGGGCCGCCTATGAACCCGTCATCGCGCATAATGGGCCTTTGCGTCATAAAGCGTGTCCAGCCCGATCCGGGTCAGCCCGCGTTCGCTGGCATAGGTCTCGGTGTTGCGGCGCGCCTTGCCGCGCACGAAAAAGGGAACCTTGCGCAGCTCGCGTTCCGCCTCGTCCAGCCAGATGACCTCGCCGCCGGTGTCAGGCGCCTCGGCGGGAGCAGGGGCGGGATCGGCAACGCGCGGCGTGGCGGCGCCGCCGTGGTGGCTGGCCCCGGCATCGTCGTGAAACTCGAAATCCTCGCGGAACATGGTCAGCAGGTGTTCCTCCAGCCCCATGACCAGCGGATGCACCCAGGTGTCGAAGATCACGTTGGCGCCCTCGATCCCCATCTGGGGCGAGTATCGGGCGGGAAAGTCCTGGACGTGGACCGGCGCGCTGATGACCGCGCAGGGAATGCCCAGGCGCTTGCCGATGTGGCGTTCCATCTGGGTGCCCAGGATCATCTCGGGGGCCAGCTCGGCGATGCGGGCCTCGACCTCGAGGTAATCCTCGGTGATCAGCGCCGCGACGCCATAGTCGCGTGCCAGGGCGCGGATCGTCCGAGACTGTTCGCGGTTGTAACAGCCCAGTCCCGCCACCTCGAACCCCAATTCGTCGCGGGCGATGCGGGCGGCGCTGGCCACATGGGTGCCGTCACCGAAGATGAAGACGCGCTTGCCCGTCAGGTAGGTGCTGTCGACGCTGGCGGAATACCAGGGCAGGCGCAGGCGGCTTTCGTCCAGCGCCAGCGACCGGCCCGTCAGGGCCGCGACCTCGCCCAGGAAATCGCGGGTGGCGCCGACGCCGATGGGCACGGTGCGGGTATAGGGCTGGCCCAGCTCTCGCTCCATCCAGCGGCAGGCGGCCTCTCCGGTCTCGGGGTACATCAACACGTTGAAATGCGCGGCCCCCAGCCGGGTCAGGTCCTGCGGGGTGGCGCCGTAGGGCGCGCAGACGTTCACGCCGATTCCCATGTCGCCCAAAAGGGCGGTCAGTTCGGTGATGTCGTCGCGGTGGCGGAACCCCAGCGCCGTCGGGCCGATCAGGTTGCAGGTGACATGGGCCGACCTGTCCATCGGGCGGGCGAGGGCGCGGACAAGCTGGAACAGCGTCTCATCGGCGCCGAAATTCTCCTTGCGCTGGTAGCTGGGCAGGTCCAGCGGGATCACCGGCACCGGCAGGCCCATCGTCTCGGCCATGCCGCCGGGATCGTCCTGGATCAATTCCGCGGTGCAGGAGGCGCCGACGATCATCGCCTGCGGCCGGAACCTGTCATAGGCGGCCAGGCAGGCGGTCTTGAACAGTTGCGCCGTGTCGGCGCCCAGGTCGCGCGCCTGGAAGGTGGTGTAGGTCACCGGCGGACGGTGATTGCGCCGCTCGATCATGGTGAACAGCAGGTCGGCATAGGTGTCGCCCTGCGGCGCATGCAGGACATAGTGCAGCCCCTTCATCGCCGTCGCGACCCGCAGGGCGCCCACATGCGGCGGGCCTTCGTATGTCCAGACCGACAGCTTCATTCCGCCGCCTCCAGCCGCAGGGCCGCGCGGCGGCGCAGGGGGCGCGAGAAGAGCCCGGCCAGGTCGCCCGCCTGTTCGTAGAAATGCACCGGGGTAAAAACCAGCTCGATGGCCCATTTGGTGGCCAGCCCCTCGGCTTCCAGCGGGTTGGCAAGGCCAAGCCCGCAAACCGTCAGGTCCGGGCGGGCGTCCCGGCAGCGGTCCAGCTGGCGTTCGACGTCCTGTCCCTCGGCCAGTTGCGGGCCGCGATCCAGCAGATCCAGTTCCGGCCCGACGACGGCGCGGTGGATGTAGGGGGCGCCGACCTCGATGGCCCGCATCCCGCATTCGCGGGTGAGGAAACGTGCCAGCGGGATTTCCAGCTGGCTGTCGGGGAAGAAGAACACCGACCGGTCGCCCAGGCCCTCGGCGGCCTGGGCCACGGCGCGGGCGGCGCGGGCACGGGGCGCAGCGGTCACGGCATCGAAATGCGCCTGATCAACGCCGAATTCCCGCGCCACGGCGGTCAGCCACGCGGTGGTGCCCTCCTCGCCAAACGGGAATGGCGCGGGAATGTGCCGCGCCCCGCGCCGTTCAAGGGCGGCAAGCGTGCCCCCCAGGAACGGCTGTGTGAGGGCAAAGACGGTGTTCGGCCCGATGGCCAGGCCGCTGTCGGCATGGCGCGCGGGCAGGACGGCGACGTCCTCGATCCCCAGCTTGCTCAGAAGGTCCAGCGCCTGGTCCTCGACCACGTCGGGCAGGGCGCCCACGAGGATCAGCTGCCGCCGGTCGGTCTCTGGCAGGGCCGGAACCATCGCGGCCAGGCAAGCATCTTCGCCTTCGGTGAATGTCGTCTCGATCCCCGAGCCCGAGTAATTCAGCACCCGCACCTTTGGGGCATGTCGCGCCGACAGCCTCTCGGCGGCGCGCGCCAGGTCCAGCTTGATGACCTCGGACGGGCAACTGCCGACCAAGAACAGCTGGCGGATGTCAGGACGCCGTGACAGCAGGCGGTCGACCTCGCGTTCCAGTTCCTCTTGCGCGTCGGCCAGCCCGGCGAGGTCCGTCTCTTCGAGAATCGCGGTGCCGAAACGCGGCTCGGCAAAGATCATCACCCCGGCGGCACTTTGCAGCAGGTGGGCGCAGGTCCGGCTGCCGACCACCAGGAAAAACGCGTCCTGGATCTTGCGATGCAGCCAGATGATGCCGGTCAGTCCGCAAAACACCTCGTGCTGGCCGCGTTCGGCCAGGACGGGGACGTCACGGCATCCTGTTGAGGGGGCGGGTGCACTCATGCGGGCACCGCCGCCTGCAGCCGTGCGGCCCGCAGTTTCAGCAGGAATTGCGCGGCGTTGACGACATAGGCGGCGTAGGCCGCCAGCGCCAGCAGCATCAGCCCGCCCGGTGTCAGGCTGCCCGCCAGCAGCGCCCAGACATAGGCACTGTGCAGGGCGATCACGACCATGCTGAAGACGTCTTCCCAGAAGAAGGCAGGCGCAAAGAGGTACTGGCCAAAGACGACCTTTTCCCAGATCGCCCCGGTGACCATGATCAGGTACAGGAACCCGGTCTTGACCAGGATCGAGACGGTCGCCGCCTCATAGCCCGCGCCCGTCGCCATGTAGCGCAGCACCAGTGCCAGCGAGATCAGAAAGGCCAGGAACTGCAGCGGCGCCAGGATGCCCTGAACAAGGGTCCAGGCGCTCTCGTCGCGGCGTTGCTTCTGCGCCTGCGTGTAGAGCGTCTCGCGGCCGGCGTCCTCTTGGATCTGTCGCAGCATCTTCGCCCTCCCCAGCGGAGAAATCACCCCCGATGCTAGGTGCCGGACTCGCAAAGTGTCAATTAAAACTTACACCGATGTTGGCAGAATTTTTGGACACTAGTGGGCGGCCGCCAGAAGCTGCAGAGCAGGTCTTGTCCTGTATAAAAACGCACTATCTCAGATAATGTTCGGTGTTTTCATCTGCTTGATGACCGTGAGGGAAACTCGATGTCAATAAAAATTGACAGCTGCCTGTGCCGCCCGCACACTCATAAGATGCGCTGGCGACTCGTTTATAGCGAAAGCCGCCGGCGCCACCATCCAGGAGGGGGGATGGTCGCATGGAGCACAGCATGAGTGGGCGCGACCAGTCCGACGACCGGGACACGGCGATACGGTTCCTCGTCGAGGCAGCGCTCAAATCCGTTGCAGACAAACGCAGAATTCGGTCTCCGCAAACCAAGGATGACTGGATCGACCGCCTCTGCGAAGAGATCATGTCCGCGTCCGAGACCAGCCACCAGGCGGTCCTCTCGTCCCTGATCGCAACTGGCGTGACCTCGGACGAGGTGCTGGGCGATTACGTGCCCGCCGTGGCGCGGCGGATCGGCGAGCTCTGGGTGCAGGACAAGGCCACGTTTGTCCAGGTCACGATCGGCGCGGCGCGGCTGCAGGCCCTGTTCCAGAACCGCACCGACCTGCCCAGGGGCACCTGGCTGGACCGTACCGTGCCGCTGGGACAGTCGATCCTGATGATTCTCCCGGCGGTCGAGGACCACACCCTGGGCGCCTTCGTTGCCGCCGACCAGTTCCGCCGGCACGGTCTCTGGGTGCGCATGGCGATCCGTCTTTCGAACGCCGAACTGCTGCGCGTCGTCGAAGAAGGCCGGTTCTCGATGCTCGGGATCTCGATGGCGACCTACAAATCTGTTGAAAACGTTCAGGAAATCATAAAGAATCTGAAGTCCAGCCTTGATCGGTGCCCTCCGATTGTCGTTGGCGGCAAATATGTTGCTAATTCCGACGGTGTCGAGGTTCTGACCGGGGCTGACCTTGCGGTCCGGTCGGCGCGTGAGGCAATAGAGGGATGCGGACTTGCCTCTGTGGCCAAGTCGCTGACCGTCGACTCGCTTGCGTAGCTACTGCGTTAGGAGCTGACGCATGTAAGACAAGTGAGGATGCACATTGACACGGCAGGATGCGTCATCGGAGTTCGAGCACGTCGGCATCTTGCCGGACGCGTCTTCGGTCGGCCAGATCATCGAGCACACCTCCGACATCGCCGTGCACGTCGACGCCCGGGACACGGTCATCGGCATCTTCGTCAGTCCCGAATGCCCGGCCTTCGGGTGCCTGGATCACTGGGTGGGGCGCAAGTTCGACACTTTTCTGAACGTCGAAAGCAAGGTCAAATACGCCGCCCGCCGCGAGAGCCTGGCCGAAAGCCCGCAGCATTTCGGCGGTCCGCTTGAACTCAATCACTACGACAATGCCGACTGGGAATTCCCGGTGCGCTACGTGCCCCTGCCGGTCAACGGGGGAGAGACGCTGCTGCTGATCGGGCGCGACATGCAGCCGGTGGCCGAGGTCCAGCAGCGGCTGGTCAACGAGCAACTGGCCCGCGAGCGGGACAAACTGCGCATCCGCAGCGCCGAGACGTTTTTCCGCGTGGTGCTGGAGGCGGCCGAGACCCCGCTGATCCTGGTCGACCCGGACACCGGGCGCATCCGTGACGCCAACCGCGCCGCCGCCGCCCTGCTGGGGGCCAAGCCCGACACGCTGCCCGGCAGCGCGCTGAACCAGGCCTTCGAGGGCCGCCGCCGGTCCGAGCTGATGGAGGCGCTGCAGGCGGCGGGGGGGCAGGACGACCGCCCCGGCATCGACCTGGTGGCGCGCCGCAACGACAAGCCCGTGGTCCTGTTCCCCGAGTTCTTCCGCGCCGCCGGAGAGCTGGGCCTGCTCTGCCGGCTTGCCGCGACCCGCGAGGAAGCCAGCGGCGGAACCGAGGTGGGGCAGGCGCTGTCGACCCTCTTTGACGCCACCAGCGATGCCATCGTTCTGCTGGACGCCAACGGCATGATCCGCGAGGCCAACGAGGCTTTCCTTGTCATGGCCGACGCGGCGCAACTGCGTGACGTCAAGGACCGGCCCTTTTCCGATTTCCTGGTGCGCGGCGGGGTGAACAGCCGCCTGCTGATGGACAGCACCCAGCGCGAGGGACGCATCCGCAGCTTTATGGCGCAGTTCCGCAGCGTCGTGGGCACCCGCACCACCGTCGACATCTCGACGGCGCAACTGCGCAAGGGCGGGCGTGACCAGGGCATCGGGTTGATACTGCGCGATGTCTCGGGCGGCGATCTGGCGGTCGACGGGGCCGCCGGGGCGGCGGTCAGCGAAGAGGCGCTCAAGAACGTCATGGACCTTGTCGGCACCGCCTCGCTCAAGGAGCTGGTTTCGGCCACGTCGGACGTGATCGAACGCATGTGCATCGACACCGCGCTGCAACTGACCAAGAACAACCGCGTCGCCGCCGCGGAGATGCTGGGCCTGTCGCGGCAAAGCCTTTACGTCAAGCTGCGCAAGTACGACATGCTGAACGGCGAACCCTCGGACGCCGGTTCGGGCGACCAAGCGGGCCGGTCGGGCTAGGCCGGCAGGGGTTCGGTCAAAGAAAACCCTTTCTCCGACTCGATGTGTGTAGTTTACTTGACGGTATGGATGTATCGTCAGGTTTACATGTCGCGCGCCGCACCCCGCACCCGCGGGCGGTGCTGACCCTGGTCAAGCCGATCACCTGGTTTCCACCGATCTGGGCCTATCTCTGCGGCGCGGTCTCCTGCGGTGTCGCCGTCAGCGCGGCGCCGGGGCAGGTGATCCTGGGCATAGTGCTGGCCGGCCCGGTGGTCTGCGGAATGAGCCAGGCCGCGAACGACTGGTGCGACCGTCATGTCGACGCCATCAACGAACCCGACAGGCCGATCCCCTCGGGGCGCATCCCGGGTCGCTGGGGGCTGTGGATTGCGCTGGCGATGACACTGCTGGCGCTCTGGATCGGGTCATTCCTGGGGCCCTGGGGCTTTGGCGCGACGGTCTTTGGCGTGCTGGCCGCCTGGGCCTATTCCGCGGAACCCGTGCGGCTGAAACGCTCCGGCGTCTGGGGGCCGGGGCTGGTGGCGCTCTGTTACGAGGGGCTGCCCTGGTTCACCGGCGCCGCCGTCCTGTCCGCCGGGGCGCCCTCGGCGCAGGTGATCGCCATTGCGGCGCTCTATGCAACGGGCGCGCACGGGATCATGACGCTCAACGATTTCAAGGCGCTGAAGGGGGACCGCCAGATGGGGGTGAACTCCTTGCCCGTCACTCTGGGGCCAGAGCGCGCCGCGCGCGTGGCCTGTGGTGTCATGGCGCTGCCGCAAGTGGCGGTGATTGCGCTGCTGACGCTCTGGGGCGCGCCGGTGCTGGCACTGGTCATCGCGGCGTTGCTGGCGGGCCAGGTCTGGGCGATGACCGTCCTCCTGCGTGATCCCGAGGGCCGCGCGCCCTGGTACAATGGCACCGGCGTGCTGATGTATGTCAGCGGCATGATGGTCGCCGCCTTCGCCTTGCGGAGCCTGGGGGCAGGGGCATGACGCTGGGCTGGCTGTCGATTGTCCGGCTGGGACTGGTGCAGATGTGCCTGGGCGCCATCGTCGTTCTGACGACCTCGGTTCTGAACCGGTTGATGGTGGTGGAACTGGCCTTGCCCGCGGTCCTGCCGGGGCTTCTGGTGGCGCTGCACTACGGCATCCAGATCACCCGCCCGAACTGGGGGTTCCTGTCCGACATCGGCGGGCGCCGCACGCGGTTCATCATCGGCGGCATGGCGGTCCTGGGTCTGGGCGCCGTCGGGGCGGCGCTGGGCGTTGCCCTGTTCGACACCGCCTTTGCCGCCGCGCTGATCCTGTCGATCCTGTCATACGCGCTGATCGGGTTGGGGGTGGGGGCCTCGGGCACCTCGCTGCTGGCACTGCTGGCGACGGCGACGGAACCGCGCCGCCGTGCTGCCGCCGCCACCATCACCTGGCTGATGATGATCGCGGGCATCGCGCTGACGGCGGGCGGCATCGGGGCGCTGCTGGATCCCTACAGCCCGGCGCTGCTGCTGCGCATCGTGGCGGGCGTCACGCTGGGCGCGCTGGTGCTGACGGTGCTCGCCACCTGGCGGATCGAGCGCCACTTGGCCCCTCCCGCGCCTCAGGCCGCGCCGCCCTCGCTGATCGAGGGCCTGCGCGAGGTCTGGGCCGAAGCGGACGCCCGCGCCTTCACGGTTTTCGTCTTTCTGTCGATGATCGCCTATTTCATGCAGGAACTGATCCTCGAACCCTACGCGGGCCTCGTCTTCGGTTTCACGCCCGGACAGTCCACCACCTTGAGCGGCGCGCAGAACGGCGGCGTCTTCCTGGGGATGCTGGCGGTCGGCGTGGCGGCGACGGGGCTGCGCATCGGCAGCCTTTGTGCCTGGGTCGTGGCGGGCTGTCTGGGGTCCGCGGCCAGCCTGGCGGCGATCACCCTGACCGGCGCCACCGGCAGCGCGGCGGCGCTGATGCCGGCCGTGGTCGCGCTGGGCCTGTTCAACGGCATGTTCGCGGTGGCGGCCATCGGGTCGATGATGGCGCTGGCGGGACAGGGGCGCGGCGCGCGCGAGGGCACGCGCATGGGCCTCTGGGGCGCGGCACAGGCCATTGCGGCGGGCTTTGGCGGGCTGACAGGGGCGGCGGCAGTCGACCTGCTGCGCCTGACGCTGGTGCCCGACGCCTCTGCCTTCGGGCTCGTATTCCTGGCCGAGGCCGGGCTTTTCATCCTTGCCGCGCTGATGGCGCTGCGGGTCATCCCGGACCGCCGCCACCTGGCGGTCCGGATCACGCCGGGGGAATAGATCATGTTCGATGTCATCGTGGTGGGCGGCGGCCCCGCCGGGGCCACCGCCGCCGAAGACCTGGCCCGCTCGGGCCACCGGGTTGCGCTGCTGGACAGGGCCGGGCGGATCAAGCCCTGCGGCGGTGCCATCCCGCCCCGGCTGATCGCGGATTTCAACATCCCCGACGATCAGCTCGTGGCCAGGATCACCACCGCGCGGATGATCTCTCCCACCGGGCGGCGGGTGGATATCCCGATCGAGAACGGCTTTGTCGGCATGGTCGACCGCGAGCATTTCGACGCCTTCCTGCGCGCCCGTGCCCGCCGGTCCGGGGCGCGGCTGTTCTCGGGGACCTTTCGCCGGATCACCCGCGACGCGGCGGGCCCGCAGGTCGTCTACCGCGACAAGGCCAGCGGCGAAGAGCGCCGCCTGGGCGCCCGGCTGGTGATCGGGGCCGATGGCGCGCGCTCGCCGGTGGCCCGGGCCGAGGTGCCGGGCGGCGACCGCATCCCCTATGTCATGGCCTACCACGAGATCATCGACGCCCCCGCGGCCTCCGGGCAATACGATCCGCGCCGCTGCGACGTGGTCTATGACGGGCGGATCTCTCCGGATTTCTACGGCTGGGTCTTTCCGCACGGGGCTTCTGCCAGCGTCGGTATGGGGTCGATGGTGCAGGGGGTGGACCTGAAACAGGCCACCGCCGACTTGCGGGCCGCCTCGGGGTTGAGCGCCTGCCGCACCCTGCGCCGCGAAGGCGCGCCGATCCCCTTGCAGCCGCTGGCGCGCTGGGACAACGGGCGCGACGTGGTGCTGGCAGGCGATGCCGCCGGCGTGGTTGCCCCCAGCTCGGGCGAGGGGATCTATTACGCCATGGTTGGCGGCCGCGTGGCCGCCACCGCCGCTGCCGCCTGCCTGGCGAGCGGCCGGGTGCGTGACCTGCGGCTGGCGCGGCGCCTCTTCATGCGCGAGCACAAGACCGTGTTCCGGGTGCTGGGGTCGATGCAGCGGGCCTACTACCGCTCGGACGAGCGGCGAGAGCGTTTCGTCTCGCTCTGTCATGACGTCGACGTCCAAAGCCTGACCTTCGAGGCCTACATGAACAAGAAGCTGGTCGGCGCCCGCCCACTGGCACATCTGAAGATCGGGCTGAAGAACCTCGCCCACCTGACCCGGCTGGTTCCCTCGGGCTATACCTAGGCGGGCAGGGGCCGCGCCTTTGCCCGCCGTCGGCAAAGTGGCCGGGCGGGGAGGGGCAACTCTGTCATGAAAGGCTGAAAACGGCGGCCGCCGGACGGATCGTTCCGAACCGGGGTGTCAGTCCCGGTCCTCTCGGGGCGTCGCCCCCTTGTTCCGCGCAGATCAAAAGGCCCCCGAGCGGGGTCGTGATCCGGTTTTCAGTGCTAGCGGGGCAGAGGATGCGGCGGGCAGGTTGACGAAAGATGAGCACGGCGTGCGTTGCGCTCAACGGGCCCAGTCGAAGGCCCGCGCCAGCAGCCGCTCCGCGTTTTGCGTGACCACAGGCCCATGCGCCATGACCATCTGGCGCACCGGCCAGGCGCGCAACCGCTTTAGCGAGTGGCGCAGGGCGCGGCGATTGGTAAAGGCGATGCGGAATTTGCGCGGCACCGTGGGCGCGGATGCGGTCATCAGGTCGATGCGTGCCACCGTCGCCCGCCAGCCGCGGTTCATCCCCTCGGGCAGTTGCTGCAACAGGTCGGTAAAGATCGCGGTGCCGCTGGGACGGTGAAAGAATACCACCTCCGTGGTGATCCGGTTGCCTGCAAAGACAAGCTGGTCCAGCGTGTCGGCCCAGTCCGGCGGGGGCACCTCGTCCAGCGGGTGATCGACCGCCACGCCGGGGGATTTCGCCTGCACGCCCGGCGCCGCATGAACCTGTGCCGCCGGGTAGGCCGAGGCCCAGCGCGCCAGAAAGCTGTGATGCAGGTCATTGGGCGCCACCAGGTGCCTCACCGGCCCCAGGCTGGCCAGGTCGCGGGCCAGGGCGGGATCGGGCGCGATGGGCGAATGCACCCACAGACCGCCGTCGGGCAGGCGGGCGACGCACATGCGGGTTGGGAAATCGAAACCTGCGGCGCCCCGGATCGGCGGGCCGTCGACTGTCCAGAGGTCGTGCCCCAGCGGGATCAGCCTTGTCATCACTTGCCTTTAGCGGATGAAATCAGAGAGTGTTTCATCGTATGGCTGTATGATTGACTTTGCAACGGCGTCTTGCGCTGGATGGTAGGGACCTGCCGTTGGGCCGGCGGGTCCCTGCAGGGGTGGCGTCAGATCGCCGCCAGTTCGCCTTCGAGGTCCTTCATCTCGGCCCCGCCGGCCATCAGGCGGCGGATCTCGTCATGGCTGAGCTCTCCGGCCTTGCCCGCGCCGATCACCTGCCCCAGCGCAAGGAAGGTATAGCGGTCGGCCACCAGCTGAGAGTGGATCTCGTTGTGGGTGATGAAGATGATGGCGATGTCGCCGCGCTTGCGCACGCGCTTGATCGTCTTCAGGACCTCCATCTGCTGCTTTTGCCCCAGGGCGCTGGTCGGTTCGTCCAGGATCAGCACCTTGGCGCCAAAGTAGATGGCGCGCGCGATGGCCAGCGTCTGGCGCTGACCGCCGGACATGGTGCCCACCGCCTGGGTCGGATCGCTGAAGTCGATGCCGATTTTCAGCATCTCGTCATGGGCGATCTTGTCCATTTCCGCCATGCGCAGGGTGCCCAGCGGGCCTTTCAGCTCGCGTCCCATGAAGAAGTTGCGCGTGACGCTCATCAGCTGGTTCACGGCCAGGTCCTGGTAGACCGTGCCGATCCCGGCATCCGAGGCATCGCGGGGCGAGCGGAAGTTGACGGGTTTGCCCTCGATGTACAGCTGGCCAGAGGTGGGTTGGTGCACGCCCGCCAGCGTCTTGATGAGGGTGGACTTGCCGGCCCCGTTGTCCCCCAGCAGGGCGTGGACCTCGCCCGGGTAGACCTCGAGGTTGACGCCGTTCAGGGCCATGAAGGGGCCGAATTTCTTCACGACGTTTTCGACGCGGAGATAGGGTTCGGTCATGGGTCAGATCCCCCCCGTGATGCGTTTGCGGATACGTTCGTTGGCAAAGACCGCCGCCAGCAGGACAAGGCCCACGAAGACCCGGTAGAACGACCCGTCGAGCCAGGGAATGTAGAAGACCGCGTTGGCCACCAGTCCGAAGGTCACGGCGCCGAAGGCCACCCCGATCACCGAGCCGAAACCGCCGGTCATCAGCGTGCCGCCCACGACGGCGATGGCGATGGCGTTGAGTTCCATCAGGTTGCCCTTGGCCGCATCGGCGGTGTTGGTGTCATAGACCTGGCAGGCGGCGAACATGGTGGCGCAGAAGGCGGTGAACATGAACAGGCTGATCTTGACCTTGTTCACCGGCACGCCGTTGGCCCGCGCGCTGTCCTTGTTGTCGCCGGTGGCGTAGATCCAGTTGCCCATCTGGGTGCGCGACAGCACGAACCAGGCGCAGAAGGCGATCACGATCCACCACAGGAAGCGGGCGTCGAACCCGTCGACCCATTGCTCTCCGCGGCGGTTGATGTTGCCACCCAGCTGGAACCACAGATCGTAGACCCAGCCGAAGACCTCGCCGCCCAGGATCCAGGCGACCCAGCTTTCCTCCTTGAAATCGGGCAGGCCCGAGATCTGGGTGGACTGGTTGATGAGGCGGAAGCAGACCTCTGTCAGGCCGCGCAGGAAGAACAGGAAGGCCAGTGTCACGATGAAGCTGGACAGGCCGGATCGCACGACGATGGTGCCGATCATCCAGCCGATGAACAGCGTCATGCACATGGTCAGGATGAAGGCGGTCAGCGGCGTCGCCTCTCCCATGCCGAAGGGCAGCCCCCATTTCAGCATCATGGCCATCGACATGCCGGCAAAGCCGATCATCGAGCCGATGGAGAGGTCGAATTCCCCGGCGATCATCAGCATGGCGGCGCCGGTGGCGATGATGCCGAACTGCGAGATGATGGCGATGTTGTTCTTCAGCCCCAACGCGTTGAACGCCTTGAAGTCCGAGGCAAAGGTGATCGCGGTCACGACGACGAGCATGACGATGAAGGCCCCGGCCTCGGGACGGCGCACAAGGCGCATCAAGGTGGATTCCTGCGTCAGTCGGTCCGCTTCGCTGCGGTCAGACATGAGACCCCCCATTCTTTTAGGATGTATCGAAAAAGGGGACAGGTGTTGCCGCCTGTCCCCGCGATGTTTCCGAATGTGCCCGCGATCAGCGGTTCACGCCCGCCTGTGATTTCACGTCGGCGGCGTTCGAGGCATCCACGAAGCCCGGGCCGGAGGTCACGTTGGCACCCGGCAGCATCCCTGCGTTGGTATTGTAGAGGTGCAGGACGATAACCGGCATGTAGCCTTGCAGGCGCTGCTGCTGGTCGATGGTGAAGGAGACGTGGCCCGCCTCGATCAGGTCCATCACGCCGGGGGAGAGGTCAAAGCAGGACAGGTGCACGTCGGCACCCACTTCCTCGACCGCTTCCCAGGCGGCTTCGCAGACGTGGGGGCCAACCGCCAGCAGGCCGTCGATGCTCTCATCCGCCTGCAGCGCGGCGGCGGTGCGGGTCTTGATCTGGGTGACGTCGTTCGACACGTCGATCTGGTTCAACTCCTGCCCGAAGGCATCGAAATAGCCGGTGCAGCGGTCCACCAGCGCGGTGTTGTAGGCCTCCTGGTTGAGGCAGAGACCGTTGGTCACGCCTTCTTCCTTGGCGCGCTCACCGGCGGCCTTGCCGGCGTCGTATTCCGGCTGGCCGACGTGCATCAGCGCGCCCACGTCCTTGGAGTTCTCAAGCCCCGAGTTGATGGTGATGACCGGGATGCCCGCATCGACGGCATCGCGGATCGCGCCGCCAAGCGCATCGGCATCGGGCAGCGAGACGATGATGCCGTCCGGGTCGGTCGCGGCGGCGGCCTCGATCAGCTTGGCCATCGCCGACATGTCGCCGGAGGGGTCGAAGTTGTATTCCAGCGTCGCGCCGACGGCGGCGGCGGCGTCCTTTGCGCCTTTCTCGACCACCGGCCAGAACGGGTCGGTGCCCTGGGTGTGGGTGATCATGACATAGCGTTCGGCCGACGCGGCGGATGCCATTGCGGCAAGGGCCGCGGTGGCAAGCAGGATCTTTTTCATGGTGTCTCCTCCATTGGACAATTGCCCGTTTTTCCGGGCATTTGGTGCGGATCGGCTCTCTTCCGGAGCTGTTTTCCGGTAGAAAGCCTAGCAACGCCCCGGGGAGTTGTCAGCAATGGATTGATGCCTCCTCCCGTCCCCCCGCGGCGGGTGGCGTTATCGCTAACGACCCAAGGTCGCTGCGTCGAGGATTTCGGGCCGGTCGGCGGCAAAATTCCCTCATGGATGAGGGGCTGTGACCCCGCATCCTGAGAGGATTCCATCATTTCAGGCAGAAGTGGCGGAAACCCTTGCCTCGCGCCCGATGAGCGGCGGCGCGGCGTTCAGCGTCTCGATGGCGAAACCGGCGGCGGCCTTGTAGTCGGCCAGGAAGGCCTCGCGCTCGGCCGGGGGGATCACGGCGTCGATGTCGTCGAAATGCCCGCCGCAGCGTTCGTCGACAAGGTTGAGCAGGCCAAAGGGACCGGCGCCGCGATTGCGCAGGATCAGCTTGGACACCGGTTCGCAGAGACGGGCGTCATAGGCCTTCAGCGCGGCAGGTCCGGTGCCGTGCTCCAGCAGGCTGGCGCCCAGGGTGCGGGCGTCGATCACCGCCTGGCTGGCCCCGTTCGATCCGGTGGGATACATGGCATGCGCCGCGTCCCCCATCAGCGCCACCCGGCCCTGCACCCATGTCGGCACCGGGTCACGGTCGATCATCGGGTTTTCAAAGGCGCGCGAGGCGCCCCGGATCATCGCCGGCACGTCCAGCCAGTCATAGCGGAACTGCTCGAAGTGATGCACGAAACTGTCGATCGGCACCTCGCGGAACCAGCCGGTCTCGGTCCAGTCCTCGTCCTCGCCCAGGGTGCGTTCGGCGATCCAGTTGATCTCGGCCAGCCCGTTCTCGTCGGGGGCCGAGATCGGGTAGATCACCATGCGGTGCCGGTGTGTGCCGAGACCCACAAAGCTGGAGCCGGTGCGGATCGGTTTCGCCCGCGTGGTGCCCCGCCACATAAGCGCGCCGCCCCAGTGGATCGGCGGCTGGTCGGGATGCATCTGTGCGCGGATCGCGGAATGGATGCCCTCGGCCCCGATCAGCAGGTCGGCGGTGTCGGTGCGCGGGCCCCCGGCGCATTCCAGGTGCAGCGTCGCGCTGTCCTCGGTCTGGGTATAGCCCGCCGCGCGGCAGCCCGTCTGCACCGCGTCGGGGCCAAGCCGGTCCAGCACGAGGTCGTAAAGCGCCATGTGGAACCTGCCACGGTGGACGGCGTATTGCGGCCAGTTGTACCCCGCCTCGAGCCCGCGGGGTTCGGCATGGATGTCGGCGCCGCTGAGCCCGACCAGCGCCCATTCGCGGGCGGGGACGCCGCAGCGGTCCAGCAGCTCTTCGCCGATGCCCAGGTCGAACAGTTCGCGCACCGCGTTGGGCTGCAGGTTGATGCCCACGCCCAGCGGTTTGAGCTCGCGCACCGCCTCGTAGACGGTGCAGGACAGGCCGATCTGGTGCAGCGTCAGCGCGGTGACAAGACCACCGATGCCGCCGCCTGCGATGATGACACGGGTCATTGCGCTCTCCGTTGCTGGGCGCTGATCTGGTATGCCAAAAATCCAGCCGAAGCAATTGGTTGCTACGTCGGGGCGAGTTGCGTGCCGCCCCGTGCATCCTGCGCGTGTGAGGACGGCTCAGCCGGCGGTCTGGATCTGTTCCATCAGCGCCAGCGACCGCAGCAGGTGGTCGCGCATCCGGGCGCGCGCCGCCTCGGCATCCTGCGCGGCGATGGCCGCGACGATGGCGGCATGTTCGGTGATCGAGCGTTCGCGGTTGCGGTCGCCCGTCTCGCCGGGCGCGGCGGGCAGGGTGAGCCGCATCCGCGGGATCAGCAGCGGGCCAAGGTAGTCCAGAAGGTCGGACATGTAGGCATTGCCGCTGGCCGCCGCGATCTGGCTGTGAAACCGGAAATCGGCCTGCGCGGTCTCGGCGGGGGCGGCATGGGCAAAGGCCTCTGCCGCCGCCTCTATCGCGGCCAGTTGCGCGGGGTTGCGCCGCTCGGCGGCCAGCGAGGCGGCGACCGCCTCCAGCCCCAGCCGCAGTTCCAGCACCGCCTTGACGTCCGAGAGGGTTTCCGTGGGCGGCAGCGCGAAGGCTTCGGCGCGGGGCGGCAGATCGGCCACCACGGGCGCGCCATCCGCGCCTGGGCGCAGCAGGCCCCGCTCCGTCAGGTCGTCCAGTGCCTTGTCGATGACCGAGCCGACGGTCACGAATTCGGCCATCAGCGCCTCGCGGCTGCCGGGGCTGTCGCCCGGTGCCAGTGTCCCGGCGCGGATTTTTTCGGCCAGCGTATCGGCGACCTGGTCCGCGATCTTTTGCATCCAGAGCGCGCGGCGGGAGGTGGCGTGGCTCATCCGTTGCCCTCCGCCCGGCGTTCATGCCGGATCGAGGCCAGCAGCGACAGGCCGATCAGGCAGGCGCCCAGAAGGCCGGTGATGACCTCCGGCACATGGGTCAGCGACTGGGCGAACATGATGATCGACAGGACCAACACGGAATAGAAGGCCCCGTGTTCGAGGTAGCGGAACTGCGCCAGTGTCTTGCGTTCGACCAGCATGAGGGTCATCGACCGGACGTAGAAGGCGCCGATGCCCAGCCCGATGGCGATCAGGAACAGGTTCTGCGTCAGGGCAAAGGCGCCGATCACCCCGTCGAAACTGAACGAGGCATCCAGCACCTCGAGGTAGAG
>NZ_JARAMO010000318.1:0-9743 GCF_028807275.1 Mameliella sp. AT18 | reverse complement strand
TCCCTCGCTTTTTGAGGGCCTGAGCCAGCGCACGGGGCTTTGAAAGGGCAAGCCGCGCGGGGCGCGGGCCTGCGGCCCCTTGCAAAGCCCCGCGCCCCGGCCCTGATCGGCCTCAAGCGATGGAGGGCTCCTGGGAACAGGCTGCGCGCCGGTTCGCCGTGAGTGCGATCTGTCCGGCCGGCGCCCCGTTGTCGCCGGGCGCGGTATCAGTCGTCTTTTGCAAGCGGATGGTGATCCAGCACCAGGTCGCGCAGGCGTTCTTCGAGCACATGTGTGTAGATTTCGGTCGTGGCCACGTCGGCGTGGCCCAGCAGGGTCTGGATGGCGCGCAGGTCCGCGCCATTGGCCAGGAGATGCGTGGCGAAGGCATGGCGCAGGGTGTGGGGCGTGACTTTATCCGGCGAGACGCCGGCCTCGACCGCGAAATCCTTGATCAACATGTAGAAGGCGTGACGGGTCAGGTGCCCCGCCTTGCCCCTGGATGGAAAGAGAAAGCTGGAGGCCGGTTTGCCCCGTGCCTTCGCGCTGTCCTCCTGCGCCTCGCGGGTGGCGAGCCAGTCGGCGAGGGCGATCCGGGCCGGGGGAGAAAGCGGGACCATGCGTTCCTTGCCGCCCTTGCCGCGGATCAGCAACATCCTCGGATCGCCCCGGGCCGCGGCCAGCGGCAAGGAGACAAGCTCGCTGACCCGCATGCCCGTCGCATAGAGTACCTGCATCAGGCAGGCGTTCCGGCTGCGGTCGGCGGCACTGCGTCCATGTGCCTGCGCGGCCTCCAGCAGGCGGTCGACCTCGTCGACCGAGAGCGTCTTGGGCAGGCGCTTGTCGCGGCCCGGGCCGGCGATCTGCAATGCCGGGTTGTCCTGGCGCATCCCTTCCTCGAAGGCGAAACGGTAAAGCTGTTTCACGGCGGACAGACGGCGCGCGCGGGTGGCTTTGGACAGGCCCTGAGCGTCGCAATGCACGAGGTATGCCGTGATGTCGTCCTCTGACGCGCTGGCGAAATCCTTGCCCGCGTCCGTCAGCCAGTCCTGGACATGCGCCAGGTCGCGGTCATAGGCGGCAAGGGTATTGGCGGCCGCCCCGCGTTCGGCGGCCAGCGCCTCGAGGAACAGCGGCACCCAGCGCGCCGGTGTCATCGGCGGGCCCGTTCGGCATCGAGGATCATCAGTTCCAGCGCCGAGCGCCGGGCGAGGTCCTCCAGCCCCAGGCTGCGGAAGGCGGCAATGGCATCGGTCAGATCCTGTCCGTTGCCCGCCGCGCCGGAGGCAAAAAGCACCATCGCGCGCAGGATGACCTCACCCAGGCGACCCTCGGCCAGCTGCGATCGGAGCGTGCGGGGCATGGCCGCGCCGGAGAATCCCGCAGCCACGGCCTGCGCATGGGGCAGGTCGGCCATTTCCGCCGGGGCCAGGCCCCGGGCAATGGCGGTCAGGAAACGGGTCTCGCGGCTGCCGTCGGTCAATTCCAGCGCCAGCGCCTCGTAGGCGGGCGACAGGAAACCCGCGCGGCGAGCAAGACCGGCGGCACGTCCGTCCATCGAGATTTCCGACAGGCGTTCGCCGTAAAGCTCTGCAAAAGGCACCAGAAGGCGGCCCGACGCCATTTGCGGCCAGACCCGTTCCAGTTCCTGCGCGATCGCGCCGGGCGTCCCCCGGTTCAGGGCCCGTTCGAAATCCTGCAAGGCATCGACCCGGTCCCAGACGCCGCCCGAGGCGGCGGGCTGGCGCAGGGTGTAGATGCCGAGCAGGCGGTTGGCGGGCAGGCTGCCGGCCCGTGCGAGCCGTTCGGCGGCCTGAATCTGGGCGCGCCAGCCATTGTCTCCGCCCAGGTCGAGGACCGCGAAGGGCAGGGGCAGGGGCGCGGTGGGCAGCGGCTCTCCCAGCGCTTCGAACAGGCGGAATTCCAGGGGTGTCGGGCGCACGGGCGGGAGGAGCGGTGCATCACTGGCCAGTTCGGGGTCCAGGAACCGGGTCAGCAGCTCGGCCCGGCGTCCGCGTATGTCGCCCAGGGTCTGCGCGCTTTGCAGGACCAGCGCCGCACGGCGCCAATCGCCGTCGCGGGCGGTGCAGAAAATCCGCAGGGACAGGTCGTCACTCAGTCTTGGCTGCGCCGAGAGCGCCCGGCAGACCGGCGCGGATTCCCCCAGCAGCAACGCCAGGTCGGACCAGATCGAGAAGAGATGCGGGTCCTGCACCCCGGTGATGTCGAGCAATGCCAGAGCCTCTTCGACAAGGCCCTGGTCTTCGAGCCAGGTGAGGCGCGCGGTCAGATGGGCCAGGTCGCGATCGTCCGCCGGCGGATCGGCTTCGGCCAGCATCATCACCCGCATGTGCGCCCGCAGCGCGGGAACCGGCAAGTCCAGCGCGCGGATCAACCCTTCGAGCGTTGCCGGATCCGACCGGCGCCACATATCCGTGGTCAGACCGGTCAGGCGCGGTGACAACAGCCCCGCGGCCCCGGGATTGGGCGCCGAAAGCGGGGCTTCGTCGACCCGGGGCGGATTGGCACTTTGTGCGACCGGGGCATCCTGGGCCGCCACCGTTCCGGCCAGAAAGAGCGCGGCGCAAAACGCCAGCGGCAGGCTGTGGCCCGGTTCAACCGTCATCGAGTTGCACCGGCAACCGGCGCTCGGACTGGGGCGGGCTGAAATCCGCTCCGAAGAAGGGTCCGACATAGGCATAGGCGACAAGCGCCAGCGCCCCCAGGACCAGCAGATAGAATAGCCATTTGATCAACCGCCCCATTAGGTCGCGCCCCCTGCCTCGTCTTTTTTCAACTTATACCTAGCCTTTTTGTCGCGATCACGTCATTCACGCAACAGGTTAAGCGATGGGCGAGGGATGGCCGAAGGCACGGTTCACAAGGGTTTGATCCTGCACAAGACAATTGTCTTCGTGGGCATGATGGGGGCAGGCAAGACGGCGGTGGGCCGGACGCTGGCGGCACAGCTTGGCGTCATGTTCCGCGATTCGGATCACGAGATCGAGGAAGCCGCCAACATGACCATCGCAGAGATTTTCGCCCGCGATGGCGAACCCTTTTTTCGACGCAAGGAAAGCCAGGTGATCGAGCGCCTGCTGGAAGGCAAGCCCGGCGTCCTGTCGACCGGCGGCGGGGCCTTTTTGTCCGCAGACAACCGCCAGATGATCTCGCGCATGGGGGTCTCTGTCTGGTTGGATGCGGACCTGGATCTGTTGTGGGAAAGGGTGCGCCACAAGGACACCCGACCGCTGCTGCGCACGCCAGATCCCAAGGGCACGTTGCGGCAACTCTACGAGGCAAGGGTGCCGGTCTATGCGCAGGCTGATGTGGCGGTGCCTTCGGCACCGGGCTTGTCGCTGGACCAGATGGCAAAGCGGGTCAAGGCCGCGCTGTTGGACAACCGGCCGGACGTGCTGGAGAAGGTGGAATGATCGAGACGGTGAATGTCCCGTTGCCGGGACGCGAATACGAGGTGCGCATCGGCGCCGGTCTGCTGTCGCGGGCCGGGGCAGAGATCGCGCCGCTGCTGAAACGCCCGCGCGTGGCCATTGTCAGCGACGAAAATGTCGCCGCGTCGCATCTGGCCACGCTGGAGGCGGCGCTGGCCGCCGAAGGTATAGAAAGCGTGGCCCTGACCCTGCCGCCGGGCGAGGCGACGAAAGGCTGGCCGCAGTTCACCCGCACCGTCGAATGGCTGCTGGAACAGAAGGTCGAACGGCGCGACATCGTGGTGGCCTTGGGCGGTGGCGTGATCGGTGACCTCGTGGGTTTTGCCGCCGCGGTCCTGCGCCGGGGGGTCCGTTTCGTGCAGATCCCGACCAGCCTGCTGGCACAGGTCGACAGTTCGGTGGGCGGCAAGACCGGCATCAACGCACCCCAGGGCAAGAACCTGATCGGGTCCTTTCACCAGCCCGCGCTGGTTCTGGCGGACATCGGCGTCCTGGAGACCCTGACACCGCGCGATTTCCTGGCCGGATATGGCGAAGTGGTGAAATACGGGCTGCTGGGCGATGCGGCGTTCTTTGACTGGCTGGAGACCAACGGCGCCAAGGTCGCCGGGGGTGATCGTGACGCGCGGGCCTATGCGGTGCAACGCTCGGTCGAGATGAAGGCAGAGATCGTCTTGCGCGACGAGACGGAACAGGGCGACCGGGCGCTGTTGAACCTTGGCCATACCTTCTGTCACGCGCTGGAGGCGGCAACGGGCTATTCCGACCGCCTGTTGCACGGCGAGGGCGTGGCGATTGGCTGTGCGCTGGCTTTTGAGCTGTCGGCCCGGCTTGGCCTCTGTTCGCAGGAGGATCCCAGCCGGGTCCGGGCGCTGCTGAAGGACAGCGGAATGCGCTGCGACCTGGCCGATATCCCGGGCGACCTGCCGGATGCGGATGCGCTGCTGGAACTGATGGGGCAGGACAAGAAGGTGGTGGATGGCCAGCTGCGGTTCATCCTGGCACGCGGCATCGGCGAGGCCTTCGTGACCTCCGATGTGCCGCGCGACATGGTTCGCACCTTGCTGGCAGAGCAGCTTTCCGACCGCTGATCCCGGTCACTTTCGGCTGCGCAGCACCATCAGTTCGCCCAGGTTCTCCGAGGTGACATAGCCCACGACGTGCCCGCCGGCGTCTGTTGCCGCGACGGCGGGTGCCTGTTGCAGCGCGTCCATCGCCTTGGCCAGCGGGGCCGACAGGGGCAGGGCCGGGACCTCTTCCATTTCTTCGCCGACGGGATGGGTGTTGTGCCCCTCGGCCATCGCCCGGAACAGGGCCTGCCGGGTCAGGAACCCGGCCAGCCGCCCATCGCCATGCAGGACGGGAAACTCATGCTGCGTGGTGCGGATCAGGGTCTGGGCGGCGACATGCATCGGGTCCGAGGGCGACAGGCTTTCGAAGCTGGTGATGACCGCGTCGCGCAGGTGCAGGCCCTCGGCCAGGTCGCGGCTTTCGACGTCCCGCGCCTCGGCCTGGGCGGCGACAAAGATGAAGAGCGCGATCAACAGCAGGATCAGGTTGCCCGAGGTCAGCCCGAGGAAGCCGAAGAGAAAGGCCGCGATCTGGCCGGCTGTCGCGGCGACGCGGGTGGCGCGCACCCGGTCCATGCTCATCGACAGGGCCGCCCGCAGCACGCGCCCGCCATCCATCGGGAAGGCCGGGATCAGGTTGAAGACCGCCAGGAAGAGGTTCACCGCCGCCAGCCGGCCCAGGAAATCCTGCGGATTCGTCGGATCGGCCAGGGCTTCCATCTCTGTCGAGGCGCCAAAGACGATCAACAGGCCCCAGATGACCACGTTCACCGCCGGACCGGCCAGGGCCACCGCGATCTCATGTGCCGGATTCTCGGGCATCCTTTCCATCCGGGCCATGCCGCCGATGGGCAACAACGTGATGTCCGGTGTCTTGATGCCATAGCGCCGTGCCATCAGCGCGTGGCCGTATTCATGCGCCACGACACAGCCGAACAGCGCCAGGATGAACAGCGTGTTGTCCAGCGCCGCCGCCGGGCCACTTTCCGCCCAGGCGGCGGCAGCCACCCAGGCCAGCAGCAGGAAAAAGGTCGCGTGCACGCGCAGTTCGGACCCAAGCAGGTGGCCAAGGCGGAAGGTCCAGGTCATGTCGTCTCCTGTCGGACAGTCTGTATCGCCAGAGATAAGACCTGATCCGGCGCGGCGCTACCGTGCGCAACGTCACGCCCAAAAAAACGAAACGGCGCCTGCCGCTGGGCAGGCGCCGTATGAATGTCCGGCCAGGTCTGGCAAGGCCGACCGACCGGCCGACCATGCACATCAGAACGGGATTTCGTCGTCGATGTCGCGCGCGGGCGCCCGGGACGGACCCGAACCGCCGCCAGAGCCGCCACCCGATCCACCGCCGTAACCCGGATCGTCGTAGCCGCCGCGGTCGTCGTAGCCACCGCCACCACCACCGTAGCCGCCACCCGATCCGCCGCCAAAGCCACCACCGCCGCCGCCTTCGCTACGGCTGTCGAGAAGGGTCAGTTCACCGCGGTAGGGGCGCAGTACGACCTCTGTCGAATAGCGGTCCTGACCGTTCTGGTCCTGCCATTTACGGGTTTCCAGCTGGCCCTCGATATAGACCTTGGACCCTTTGCGCAGGTATTGCTCGGCGATGCGGGCGAGAGGTTCCGAAAAGATGGCAACCGAGTGCCATTCGGTCCGCTCGCGGCGCTCGCCGGTGTTGCGATCCTTCCAGTTTTCCGAGGTGGCGATGCGCAGGTTGCAGACCTTGCCGCCGTTCTGGAAGGTGCGCGTCTCGGGATCTCTCCCGAGGTTGCCCACCAGGATCACCTTGTTCACGGAACCGGCCATGTATCTCCCCTTCGAATCTCATCGGCGCTGATCCGCCGAGACTACACCCATCATGGAACCACGCGAAAGGTGCGCCCCGGCGGCACTGGCGAAATCGCCGAAAATGCGTATAGTCGCAACCGTAAGTTTTGATTTAGGGGGATAGTGGCATGCTGCGCGCGGGTTTTCGCACGGCCGGATTGGGGCTGGCCCTGGGGGTCATGGCAGGAGGCGCATGGGCCGACGTCCTGTCGACCAAGAACCGATCTCACATCTTTTCCAGTCAGACCAAGGTGCTCGATAACCGGGCGGCGCAGCAGTACAAAAGCTCTATCCGGCTGCAGCCGCCAAAGGTGGTCACGCCCACCAAGTGGGGTCCGGATACCGATGGCGATTTGCCCGTCTACCGCGGGCGCTACAACGGGGAATATGCCCAGATGGCGCGCGTGGCCGCGCGCAAGCACGGCATCCCCGAAGACCTGTTCCTGCGGCTTGTGAACCAGGAATCCCGGTTCAATCCCAAGGCAAAGTCGCACAAGGGCGCAATCGGGCTGGCCCAGCTGATGCCGGACACCGCGCGGCGCCTGGGGGTCGATCCGCATGACCCGGCGCAGAACCTCGAAGGCGGAGCGCGCTACCTCAAGCAGCAGTTCCAGAAGTTCGGCAGCTGGCGCCTGGCGCTTGCGGCCTACAATGCCGGTCCCGGTGCCGTGACCAAGCACAAGGGTGTGCCGCCGTATCGAGAGACCCGCAACTACGTCAAAATCATTCTCGGGGGCTGACGCGGGCTCAAACCGGGCCGAAGCCGGCGCGGCTTAAACCTTGGTTATGCCTTTGCTGCCAGACTGCATTCCGTCGTCGCTCTGATCGCGGGAACGGTGGAATGGGGAATCATCACTTGTGGTGGATCTTGAACGCGGGGCGCCGGGGCGCTGCGCTGATATGTCTTGTCCTGTCTTTGCAGGCCAGTGCCTCTGCGGTCGTGGCCCAGGGGTGCCAAGTGCCCGGAGAGTTGATGGGCGTCGCCCGCACGCTTGCGGTTCTGCCTGCGGATCGCTCCGATCTGCCGCCGGCCATGACGGCCCGGTTGGGGGCCCAGCTGGACAGCCTGTCAGAGGCGCGAATCCTCGACGCCCTGAACGACAGCGGGCTGGAAAGTGTCAGCCCCGTTGCCATCAACGTCCTGGCCGAGGCCGAGCGGTTGGCAAATGGGGGCCAATACAATCCGGCCCGCCTGTCGACCCTGTTGCGCGACCTTGACCAGCAGACCACGCTGGCCTGTGTGACATCCGGGACGTCGATCTTTCAGCGCATGCAAAGCGGGCGCGACGGCGGTGTCTTTTCCAAGGCCAGCGGCGCCTGGTCCGAGATCGAGCGTCGCGCGCAGGAGGAAAAGCTGTTTGCCGCCGGTGCGGTCGTCGTTCTGATGGTCGGGTTCATTTCCTTGCTGGTGCTGATCGACACCGGGTATCGCTGGATCATGGCGTTGCTTTACAACCGCAAGGCCTGTCGCATTGCCGCCGACCTCGAGGTGGGGGGCAAACTGGTCGAGGGGCTGGTGATCACCCTGGGCAAGGGCGGGTGCCGCTTTCATCCGCTCAGCGCCAAGGCCTTTGACGCCGTCCTGCCCCAGTTGCGCGGTTCGGGGCCGGTCAGGCTCCGGATCGAGGGCGAGGAATTGCAGGTGCAGGGCAGTGGCATACACGAGCTCTATACCGATTTTCTGTTCCTGCGCCCGATCACGCTGAAACAGCAGCGCGATCTGCTCGAACACTCGTCGATCTCTCCCTACCATATCCGCAAGGCGCGCGATGGCGGAGAACGCGAGGCGAGACGCCTGGTCGGCTAGGGTACTCTGACTACCCTGGTCGCGCGGCTTGGCATGGAGCCTGCGCCGGGCCACCTGGCCCGGCGCAGGGCAGGATCATTCCGCCGCGATCTTGATGACCGGTTCCATCGCGTCAAATTCGCTGTCCGCGAGGTGGCACTTGATCTGGTGACCATCGGCCATCACGCGCACCGGCGGCACTTCCTTGTCGCACAGCCCGCCGGGAACCTTGTCCTTCCAGCGGCAGCGCGTCTGGAATGGACAGCCAGGGGGCGGATTCATCGCCGAGGGAATGTCGCCTTCCAGCACAATATGGGTCTTTTCCACATGCGTGTCGGCGATCGGCACCGCCGACAGCAGCGCCTCGGTGTAGGGGTGATAAGGGGGCGAGAAGACCTGGTCCGTGGTGCCCAGCTCGACCACATGACCAAGGTACATCACCATGACCCGGTCGCTGAGATAGCGCACGATCGACAGGTCGTGGCTGATGAACAGAAGCGTCGTCTTCTGCTCGCGCTGGATCTCCATCAGCAGGTCCGTGACCGCTGCCTGAACCGACACGTCCAGCGCCGAGACGGGCTCGTCCGCCACGACGATCCGCGCACCGCCGGCAAAGGCCCGCGCGATCCCGACCCGCTGTTTCTGACCGCCCGACAGCTGGCGCGGCATCCGCTCGGCAAAGGCGCGCGGCAGCTTCACCAGGTCCAGCAGACGCAGCATCTCCTGCCGGCGGTCCTCGTCGGAATTACCGTGTTCGAAGATCTCCAGCGCCCGCATGATCTGCCGCCCCACCGTCATCGAGGGGTTGAGCGTGTCGAAGGGGTTCTGGAACACCATCTGCACGTCCGCCACGGTCTGCGTGTCGCGCCGTTCGATGGGCGTGCTTTCGATGTTGCGGTTGTCCAGAAGGATCTGTCCGTCCGTGGCCGTTTCCAGCCCCATCAGCACCTTGGCAAAGGTCGACTTGCCGCAGCCGGATTCGCCGACGATGGCCAGCGTCTCGGATTCGCGCGCCTCGAAACTCAGCGTCTCGTTGGCCTTGACCACCTTCTTTTCGCCGGAACTGCCGAACAGCGCGTTGGCGGCAACCTCGTAGTATTTCTTGAGGTTGTCCATCTTGAGCACGACTTTGCCCGGTTCTGCCTTCTCGTTGGTCGATGTGCTGACCAGCGGAGCGTTCCAGTCGATTTCCTGGAACTTCAGGCAGCGTGAGCGGTGCCGGTCGTCGCCGGGGACGTCTTCCATTGGAATCCGGTCCATCGCGTCGCAGCGTCCGGCCTCGAAATAATCGCAGCGGGGACCAAAGTTGCAGCCCGGCGGGCGTTCATGGGGCAGGGGAAAGTTGCCGGGAATGGCCACCAGCGGGCGCGCGTTCTTGTCCGCGCCGGGCAGGGGGATCGAGCGGAACAGCGCCTGCGTGTAGGGGTGCTGCATCTTGTCGAACACGTCCTCAATGCTGCCGGTCTCGACCGCTTCGCCGGAATACATCACGCAGATCCGGTCGCAGGTCTCCAGCACCAGGCCCAGGTTGTGCGAGATGAACAGCATCGAGGTACCGTATTTCTCGCCCAGTTCCTTGACCAGCTGCACAACCGCGGCCTCGACGGTGACGTCCAGCGCCGTGGTCGGCTC
>NZ_JARAMO010000317.1:0-28863 GCF_028807275.1 Mameliella sp. AT18 | reverse complement strand
TCCTCAAGGCCTGCGTGGCCTGAACGCAATCCCCCCTGTGCGCGCCAGCGCTCCGCTAACTGATAAAGCGCGCCGCCACCGGCCCGCTCATCCAGGCCAGATCGCCGCCCGCAAAGACCGCCGCGATCCGCCGCGTTTCTCGGTCCATCAGCACCAGGTCCGCGCGCAGGCCGGTATCCAGTCGCCCCCGATCCGCGAGGCCCAGCACCCGCGCCGGCCCCTCCGAGACCAGCGCCCAGGCCGCCGCCTCGTCCATCAGGCCCAGCTCGACACAACGCCAGGCCGCCCGCGCAGGCGCCGGGTAGTGATAATCCGAGGCCAGAGCATCACAAAGCCCCGCGCCGATCAGGTCCAGCGCCGAGACATTGCCCGCATGGCTGGCCCCGCGCACCACGTTCGGCGCCCCAAGAACCACCGGCTCCCCCGCGTCCCGTGCCGCCTGCGCCGCCTCCAGCGTTTCGGGAAACTCGGACACCGTGACGCCCCGCGCGCGCCACGCGGCCCGACCCGCCGCCGTCCGGTCGTCATGGCTGCCCATGCGGATCCCTTGTGCGGCCAGCCGCGCGCATAGCGCATCCAGGACGCCCGGGACCGCGTCCCCGGCTTCATGCAGGCGCGTCATCAGTGCCAAGTGCGCCTCCGGGTTGCGGCCCGATTTCAGCGCCTGCCCGGTCAGGCGCGGCGGGCGCCGGCCCTCGGCCAGCCGCGCATGCGGCAGGTGGTCGTTGAAAACGACATAGCCGATCCCCCAGCGTGCCAGCGCCGCCTCGGCCCCCTCGAAACTTTCGGTGAAATGCGTCTCCAGCCGCATCTGCAGCCGCAGGTCCACCGGCACCGTGTGCGCCACGGCACTCACGGCGGCAAAGACCTCTTCGGCGAACTCCGGCCCGCGCATTCCGCCTTCCCAGGACCAGAACTGCGCCAGAACGGCCGTGGTGATCCCGCAGGCCCCCAGCTCGGCGGCGCAGGCCACCATGCCCGCGTCGCGTTCCCGCAGGGCGCCCCGGCGCGGCGCCATGTGCCGCTCGAACCCGTCGCCATGCACGTCGACAATCCCGGGCAGCAGGTCATAGCCAGACAGGTCCACGGCGCGTCCCACCGGTCCGTCGACGATCACCCCGCCCGCCAGCGACAAGGGCCCGTGATCCCAGCCACCGGGCCGCAACACCCGCGCACCCTGAAGGTCCAGTTCAATCGGCATTGCACTCTCCCAGCAGGCAGTCCAGGTCCGCCTCGTCCAGCAGCAGGCGCCAGTCCGCGCCCGGCTGGAAATGTCCCGCTTCCAGGAACCGCACCACCTGCACCATGACCTCGGGCGCCTGCATCATGAAGGTATGGGTGACCGGCAGAACGATGTGGTCAGCCATGCCGTCGACACGGGTCGACGCAATCGAAACCTTGCCATCGTCCACACCGGGGATCACCGAGCTGGTCAGCGCGTTCAGGGTCCGGGACCCGGCAATCACCCCCAAAGGGAAATCCACCGGCGGCAGCCGCGCGGGCAGATCCTGCGGCCCGGTGCCCAGCTGCTGGCCCGCCGGACCGTTCATCCACTCGAAAACCTCCCAGCCCCCGGCAAGATCCACGATCTCGCTGCCGCCATTTGGCGGGCCCATCATCACCACCCGGCCCAACCGGGGCGGGCGATGGTCCCGCAGCCAGTGCCGCAGAAGAATGCCGCCCATCGAATGGGTGACGAAATGCACCGTTTTGGGTCCGCAACGGTTCACCGCCTCCGGCAGGGTCTCTTCGGCCAGGTGTTCGACCCGGTAGCGGGTCGAATCGTAGCCGGGGATGATGACGCGATGCCCGCGCGATTCCAGCACCGCGCCCAGCAGCGCCATCGAATACTCGGTCCGCGCCAGCCCGTGCAGCAGGATGACGCAATCCCCGGCCCGCGCAGGCAGAGGGGCAAGCAGGACAAGACACAGGAGAAACCATTTCATGACGCTGGCATAGCGTCCCGCCAGCGCCTAGAAAAGTCATGAAAGGAGTGCCCCGTTGCCCGCCCCCCGCATCGCCTGCCGCGCCGTGATCCTGCAGGACAACCGCCTGCTGCTGGTCAACGCCTGGCCCGGCAACCTGTCGGACCTGTGGTGCGCCCCCGGCGGCGGGGTCGAGCCGCACTCGAGCCTGCCCGAAAACCTCGCCCGTGAAGTGCTGGAGGAAACCGGCCTGCGCGTGGAGGTCGGCGCCCCCTGCCTCGTCAACGAGTTCCACGACCCCGAGCGCGGTTTTCACCAGGTCGAGATCTTCTTTCGCGCCCGCATCACCGCAGGCACGCTGACCGACGACTGGAAAGACCCGGAGGGCGTGGTGCACAAGCGGCGCTTTTTTGCGCGGGACGAGCTGACGCGCCTGCGCCTGAAACCCTCCAGCCTGCCCGATGTCGCCTGGGGCGAAGGGCCCGGCTATGACCCGCTGGAACCGATCCTGCGTTGATCCACGCGGCTATTTCCGCAGCACCGACAGGGCCACACCGCCCAGGACCACCGCCGCGGCGATGACGAAATCCAACGACAGTGCCTCGCCCAGAAAGATCATGCCGCCCGCCATCGCGATCACTGGCACGCTCAACTGTGCCACCGCCGCGACGCTGCCCTTGATCTGCGGCAGGACATGATACCACAACGCATAGCCCAGACCCGAGGTCACTGCGCCCGAGATCACCGCCAGCAGGATGCCCGTGGGCTCTGATGACGTCGCCTCGGGGCTGACCGGCAAAACCAGCCCCAGCAGAAAGCCAATTGGCGCGGCCAGCAGGAAGTTCGCCCCGGTCGCCAGCAGCGGATCCTCGGCCCGCCGCCCCGCCAGCGAGTAGATGCCCCAGCCCAACCCGGCCAGGACCATCGCCGCGCCGTGCGTCAGGCTGAGCGCAACGCCGCCCCCCGGCCAGAGCAGCCATGCCAGCCCGCCAAAGGCCAGCGCCGCCCCGGCCCAGCGCAGGGCCGGAGGGCGCTCTCCGCCGATCAGGCTGCCGCCGAACATGGTCACCTGGACCGTCCCGAAGAGGATCAGCGCCCCAAGGCCCGCGTCCAGCGCCACATAGGCCACCGAGAACCCATAGATGTAGAGAACCAGCCCAAGCACCCCGGCCACCCGTCCGGCGCCGCCCAGCGCAATTCGTCCGCGCAGCGCCAGCCCCAGCAGCACCAGCATCGCCGCACCGGACCACAGGCGGATGGTGCCGAAACTCACCGCGTCGATCCCGCCCGCGGCCAGGGCAGCCCGGTTCAGGACAGAGTTCGCGGCAAAAGCCACCATCGTCAGGGCGATCAGAAGAAACAGGCGCATGGGATACCGTCGCTGGGAACCGGATCAAAGGAGCAGCCCGCCCTACATGGCGCAATTGGCCGTTGGCGAAAACCCTTTGACGTGAACGTGACGGCGCCGTGTGCCTGGCTCAGGCCACCAGGCTCTCGGCGCGCTTGAGATCGACCGAGACAAGCTGGCTGACGCCCTGCTCCTGCATGGTCACGCCGAACAGCCGGTCCATCCGCGCCATCGTCACCGCGTGGTGGGTGATGATCAGGAACCGCGTGTCCGTGCGACGGCACATCTCGTCCAGCATGTCGCAGAACCGGGTCACGTTGGCATCGTCCAGCGGAGCGTCCACCTCGTCCAGCACGCAGATCGGCGAGGGGTTGGCCATGAAGACCGCAAAGATAAGCGCCAGACAGGTCAGGGTCTGTTCACCGCCAGACATCAGCGACAGGGTGGACAGTTTCTTGCCCGGCGGCTGGCACATGATCTCCAGCCCGGCCTCCAGCGGGTCGTCGCTTTCGACCATCATCAGGCTGGCCTCGCCGCCGCCGAAAAGATGGGTAAACAGCATCGAGAAGTTGCTGTTTACCTGCTCGAAAGCGGTCAGCAGGCGTTCACGCCCTTCGCGGTTGAGGCTGGCAATGCCCGAGCGCAGCGTCTTGACCGCCTCTTCGAGGTCGGATTTTTCCGCCACCAGCGTGTCATGCTCTTCCTGCACTTCCTTGGCGTCTTCCTCGGCACGCAGGTTGACCGCACCCAAGGCGTCGCGTTGGCGTTTCAGGCGCGACACCTCGGCCTCGATCTTGTCCGAGGCGGGCATCTGGTCCGGGTCCACGTCCAATTGCTCCAAGAGCGTCGCCGGCGTGGTTTCCAACTCGTCGGTGATGCGCTCTGCGGCGGCCTCGACGGTTTCGCGGGCGGCCTCGGCCCGTGCCTCGGCCCGCGCGCGCGCCTCTCGCGCCTCACCGGCCTGACGTTCGGCGTCGCGTTCGGCGGTGATCGCCTCGCGCAGGGCGCTTTCAGCCGCCGACAATGCATCGCTGGCCGCCGCCTTGCGGTCTTCGGCCGTTTCCATCGCGCCGGTCAGGTCGTCGCGCTGCGCCTCCAACTCGCCGGGGACCTCCTCGGCCTGGGCCAGTTCCGCTTCGCTCTCGGCCTTGCGTTCGGCCAGTTCGGTGGCGCGTTTCTCGGCGGTTTCCAGACGGTGACGCCAGCCCGACAGATCCTTGGTCACCTGCTGGGCGCGCCCCTTGCGGGCCTCGCCGTCACGGCGCAACTCGTCATGGGCAGAGCGGCGGGCCATCATGGTCATCCGCGCGGCCTCGACCGTCATCTTGATGTCCTCGGCCTGCGCGCGCGCCTCTTCGAGATCGTCCAACCCTTCGAGTGCGCGCTCGGCCTCTTTCAGCTGGCCGCGTGCCGCGCCGGCCTCGTCCTCGTAGCGCTTGACCGACAGGCTCGCGCTTTCCACCTTGCCCTCGGCCATGTCGCGTTCGGCCTCGGCGCGGCTTTGCGCCCGGGCGGCCTCTGTCACGGCCTGATCCGCCGCGCGCCGTGCCGCGCGCGCCGCCTTGTCGGCCTCGGTCAGCGCGCTCAACTGCGCCACCAGCGCCTCATGCGCGGCCTGCGTCCCTTCGAGCTGGGCCGATGCGCGGGCCATTTCCTGTTTCAACCCTTCCAGCCGGTTAAGCTGTTCCAGCCGCAGCGCCGCCGCCGAGGGCTGATCCTCGGCCCAGGCGCGATAGCCGTCCCAGCGCCAGAGATCGCCCTCCAGCGTCACCAGACGCTGACCGGGTTTCAGCAAGGCCTGCAGGCGCGGGCCATCCTCGGGGTCCACCAGGCCGATCTGGCTCAGACGCCGTTCCAGCACGTCGGGAACAGAGACATGGCCCGCCAGCGGCGAGGCGCCTTCGGGGAGCGGCTGCGTGGTGTCGTAGGCCGCCAACACGACCCAGCCGGTCGGCCCGTCGCCCTCGACCTCGGGGGCGCGCAGGTCGTCCGACAGCGCCGCACCCAGTGCCTTTTCATAGCCCTGTTCCACCTGCAGCCGATCCAGGATCTGCCCACCCTCGGCGGTGTCGCGGTCCAGCAGGCGGGCCAGCGCCGTCACCTCGGCCCGCAGGGCATTCATCTGGCCCTCGGCCTCGGAGCGTTCCCCACGCGCCTCGGCTTCGCGGGCCTGCGTATCGGCACGGGCGGCCTCGGCCTCGGTCAGGGTCACCTCGGCCTGCTCCGCCGCCTCCTGCGCCTCGGCCAGGCGGGCCTGCGCGGCCTCTGCCGCCTCGCGCGACCGGGCCTGTGCCTCCTTGGCGGTGTCGACCGTGGCGCGCGCCCGGGCGGCCTCGCTTTCGTTCCGCTCGACCGTCTTGCGGCAATCGGCAAGGTAGCGTTGCGCGGATTGGTGGCGCGCGGACAGACGGGCGACATCCTCTGTCTGCTGTTCCAGCTCCGCCTCGCGGGCCTGCAACACGCCCGAGGCTTCGCGTGCGGCTTCATGCGCCTCGGCCAGCCGGTCCTCGTGCCCTTCCGAGGCCTTGGCAAGCTCTCGGGCCTCCCATTCCAGCCGCTCGATGGTCTCTCCGGCGTCACGGTTCAGCCCCGCCTCGCGGTCCATGTCACGGACCAGTTGGGCAATCCGGTTGCGCAAGGTCTCGATTCGGGCCAGCGCCTGCTTTTCCTGGTCGGACAGCGTGTCACGCTGGACAATCAATCGCTGCAGAACGGCCGCCGCGATTGCTTCTTCCTCGCGGAGGGGCGGCAGGGTTTCTTCGCGCTCGGCCCGGGTCTTTTCGGCGGCACGCGCCGCGGTTTCCGCCTGCGCGGCCCGTGTCACCGTCTCGCGCAATGCGGCCTCTGCCGCGGCACGGGCATCGTCAGCCTCGCGCCAGCGGCGATACAACAACATGCCCTCGGCCTGGCGCAGTTCGGTCCCGATGGCCCGATAGCGCGCCGCCTGCCGGGCCTGTTTGGCCAGCGCGGCCAATTGTCCAGCCAGTTGCTCAACCACATCATCGACCCGCAACAGGTTCGCTTCGGTGTTCTTCAGCTTCAGCTCGGCCTCGTGCCGACGCTGGTACAACCCGCCGATCCCGGCGGCATCCTCCAGCACCTTGCGTCGGTTCTTGGGCTTGGCGTTGATCAACTCGCTGATCTGCCCCTGCCGGACCAGTGCCGGCGAATGCGCGCCTGTGGCGGCATCGGCGAAGAGCATCTGCACGTCGCGCGCCCGCGTGTCCTTGGAGTTGACCTTGTAGGCGCTGCCGACGTCACGAGTGATGCGGCGCACGATTTCCAGATGATCGTGGTCGTTGAACCCCGCCGGGGCCAGCCGGTCGGCGTTGTCGATATGCAGGCTGACCTCGGCAAAGTTGCGGGCGGGCCGCGACGAGGCGCCGGCAAAGATCACGTCCTCCATCCCGCCGCCACGCATCGCCTTGGCCCGGGTTTCGCCCATGACCCAGCGCAGCGCCTCCAAAAGGTTGGACTTGCCACAGCCGTTGGGACCGACCACGCCGGTCAGCCCGTCGTTGATGATCAGGTCCGTCGGATCGACGAAGCTCTTGAAGCCGGTGAGTCTGAGTCTGGAAAAGCGCAATGGGCCATGTCCGATTCCGGGATTGGACCTCAGCCTGCGCTTTCGGGGGGTGCCGAGTCAAGGAAAGGACGCCCCATATGGCGGCTTCGCGCCACTTCTCCACAAGATATTGCGACCTAACGCCGGCCTGCGCCGCAATCCAAGACCAAACCGCGCCGGGTCGCTCGCGGGGCGGGTTCATCAATGGCACATTGGATGGTGCGGGGCCGTCGGGGCATTTTCGGGGCAGGTTTGCCGTCGCAGGACAATCCGATCCACATCATCGCCGGATCGCCCTCGACCCACTTTGCGCGACATCCGGTTTCGATCTGCGCCGCGATGCCGGCCTTGCGAGCGATCTCTTCGAACCGGGGCAACCATTCCGGAGAAGTGCGTGTGGCCTCGACCAGGGGGCCGCGGAACCTAAGGCTAAAGCGTGATCCTTCGACCGAGCGCATGTGTTGCTCTGCTTTATAAAAACCCGGCCCCGCCGATGCGCATCCGACGAGGCCGAGCAGAAGAAGAACACAGGGATAACCGCGCATGGCCAATTCTGGCCTGAACCTGGTTACGAAGTGGTTAATCCCGTCATGTGTGGCGTGCATGGCGGGCAATCGACGCCGCCCTTTACATTCTCATTTTAGAATGTATATTACATTCCATCTGATGAATGTTTACCTGCATGTCACAGGAGGCCCTCATGGCCAACGCAGCACAAAGACCCGCAGACAGCTATTCCCCGATCTACTTTCTCGCCTCGCTGGGCGCCGGCGGCATCGCGGTCAGTTTCTTCATGTTCCTCATGTTCTGGGTGCCCCACCCCGGCCAGCCCGTCCCGGTGTTCGAAGACATCATGGCCGCCTGGGCCAAAGGCGGCCCCTACATGCAGGCCGCAATCTTGATCGCGATGGCGGGCATAGCCGGCTTTGCCTTTCTCAACATCAAGTCGCTGATCTGGAACCTAGCGTCCTACAGCGCCTACAAGAAGGGCCCGGTCTACGAAGAGCTGCGCAATTCCAACGCCGAATCCACACTTCTTGCGATGCCGCTGGCGCTGGCCATGTCGGTGAACGTCGGTTTCATCATCGGCCTCGTCTTCGTGCCCCAACTCTGGAACGTGGTGGAATACCTGTTCCCCTTGGCCATGATCGCCTTTGGCCTGATTGCCGTGATCGCCTTCCGTCTGATCGGCGATTTCCTGGGCCGCGTGCTGGCCAAGGGTGGGCTGTTCGACGTGACCGCGCATAACTCCTTCGCGCAACTCACCCCGGCCTTCGCGCTGTCGATGATCGCGGTCGGCTTTGCCGCCCCCGCCGCCATGAGCACAAGCGCCACGACCGTCGGTGTCGCCCTGGTGATCTCGACCATCCTCGGCACCATCGCGGTTCTCTACGCCGCGTTTGCCAGCATCACGGCCTTCGGTTCGATGTTGCAGCATGGCACCGCGCGCGAAGCTGGCCCGACCCTGATGATCATCGTTCCGATCGTCACCGTATTGGGAATCATGTTCCTGCGCCAGGAACACGGGCTGCACACCAGCTTTGATGCGCATGGCAACGCCGGCGAAACGATGGTCTTTCTTGCCCGCCTTCTGGGCATCCAGCTGGCCTTCCTTGGCCTCGGGGCAGTGGTGCTCAAGGCGCAGGGGTACTTCAGCGACTTCGTGATGGGGTCCAAGACCTCGCCGGGCTCCTACGCCCTGGTATGCCCCTTCGTGGCCCTGGCAGTGATGATCCACTTCTTTGCCAACAAGGGTCTGGTCGCAGCCGGTGTCGTGGACAAGTTCGACCTTGCCTACTGGGGCGTCACCGGGCTGGCCATCGCGTCGCAGGTGGTTGCCATCGCCCTGGTGCTGCGCCTGAACCGCCAGCACTTTGCCAAGGCAACCCCCGCAGCGGTTCCGGCCGAGTAACATCTCCTCCAAATCCTTGGCCGGATTCATGGGCCGGACCTTCGGGTCCGGTCTTTTTTCTTGCCGCCAAGGCGGCAGCCGCGGCTTTGCCCCCGGACCCACGAAGAATTTCGTGCCCAAAGAAATACGGGACGTTGTGGATCGCGCCCAACGCAGGGCGTCTAGAAGTTGACCGTGACGTTCGGGAGTTTCAGCGATTTGACGAGGTCACGCACCTCTTGCCGGGCCGCGATGTTCGAAAGGCTCAGGCTGCGCACGCCAATGTCTCGCAGATCCAACAGGGTCAACCCGCGCGGGAACAGCTCTCGGAACACAACCCGTTCCGAGAAGCCGGGCGCAACGCGAAAGCCGATCCGCTTTGACAGGGTTGCGACCGCCTTTTCCATCTTGGCCTTGTTGATCATCTGCTGGGCACCGATCCGGTTGCGCAGCACGATCCAGTCCATCGGCTGCAGCCCGGCCTGTGCCCGGAGCTGACGCGCCGACCAGACCATCTCGGCATAGACCGACGGGCCGGCGATGGTCTCGCCGTCGCCCTCGATCCGGGCAAGAAGGTCGAAATCGACGAAACTGTCGTTCAGGGGCGTCACCAGCGTATCCGCCAGCGAATGCGCCACCTGCGCCAAACGGGTGTAGGCGCCGGGGCAGTCGATGATGATGAAGTCGGACTTGGGCTCCAGCTCTGCGACCGCGCGGCTGAGGCGGTTGTCGGCGGCCTGCTCACCCGCCGCGAGGGCAGCGGGATCGGCCTCGGGCAAGGCCATGTACCCCGGCACGGGCAGGTCGTGTTCCTCTTTCTTCAGCCAGGCACGGCGGTTGGCAAGGTAGCGCCCCAGGCTCTGCTGACGCAGGTCCAGGTCCAGCGTCCAGACCCGATGATCCATGCGCGCAAGCGCCGTCGCGACATGCATCGCGATGGTCGACTTGCCCGCCCCACCCTTTTCGTTTCCCACGACGATGATATGTGCCACGCCTCAACCCTTGTCCTGGTGCGGCCGCGATGTCTCTCGCGGTCCGGTCTTGCTGCCTGTTCCGGCGATTGGGCCCACCCGGGGCCTGCAACGCGCAAGGCCCGGCACTTTGGCCGGGCCTCGTCACTGTCCCTCGGGACGCGGTCAGTGGAGCTTGGCGCTCACGTCTGCGATCGCGTCGTCGATCAGTTTGCCCGCGCTGTCGGCAGTCATCTGCTCGGCCACCACGTTGCGCGCGGCAGCCACGGCCACGGCAGCGGCACGGTCGCGCACTTCCTTGACCGCTGCGGCCTCGGCCGATGCGATCTGGCCTTCGGCGGCCTGCAGGCGACGGGCGATCGAGGCCTGGATGTCGGCCTTGGCCTGCTCGGCGGCCAGTTCGGCCTCCTGCTTGGCATGGGCAACGATGCGGTCTGCCTGGCCCTGAACTTCGCGCTGCTTGCGCTCGTAGCTGGCCAGCAACGACTGAGCTTCTTCACGCAGCTTGCGTGCCTCGTCCAGCTCGTCCTGAATGCCCTCGGCGCGCTTGTCCAGCAGGCCCATGAGCAGGCCCGGCACCTTGAAGTAGATCAGGACGCCGATGAAGACGATGAAGCCAAGCAGCACCACGAAATCGGTGTTGCCCAACGAAAAGAAGGGGCCGGATGCGGCGGCAGCCGGGGTCGCGGCCAGCGCTGTGATCACGGGAAGGATGAGTTTCTTCATGACCTTACCCTTTCAGCTGCGCGTCGACCGCGGCGGCGATCTTGGCGTCGTCGGCGGATGCCCCCAGGGCGGCCACGATGGCGCCTGCGGTGTCCTTGGCCACGACTTCGACATTTGCAAGGGCGCTGTCGCGGATCTCGGCGATGGCCTTCTCCGACTCGGCAGCCTTGGCCGCGATTTCCGCGTCGGCCTTTTCCATTGCGACGTCTAGGTCGGCCTTGATGTCGTCACGCGCCTTTTGCGCGATGACCTGGGCCTCCGCCCGGGCATCGGCAAGCGCCTTGTCATAAGCGGCTTCGGCCTCTTCGGCCTTGCGCTTGAGATCTTCGGCGGCGGCGATGTCGTTGGTGATCGTCCCCTGGCGTTCCGCCAGAACGGCCGCGATGCGCGGCAGGGCGATGCGGGCCAGCACAAAGTAGATCACGACCAGCGTGATCACCAGCCAGAAGACCTGGTTGCCGATCCAGTCACCGCATAGCTGCGGCATCCCGACGGCAGAGCCGTGCGAGTCCACGCAGGTGCTGACGGCTTCGGCTCCGTGAGTTTCGGTCGCCATTTTGTCCTCCGTCGGAACTTGTCTCTACATCGGGCGGTCAGGCGTGCCTGACCGCCCGCGCGTAAGGATCGTTAAGTTCCGTGGATCAGACGGCGAACATCAGCAGCAGCGAAACCAGGAACGAGAAGATGCCCAGTGCTTCCGCGAATGCGATGCCGATGAAGAGGGTGGCGGTCTGCGAAGCAGCTGCCGAGGGGTTGCGCAGGGCGCCGGCCAGGAAGTTGCCGGCAACGTTGCCCACACCGATGGCGGCTGCGCCCGAACCGATTGCTGCGAGACCGGCGCCGATGAAGTTGAGACCTTCCATTGTGTATCTCCTTACGATTGGAAGTTTCTGTATCGAGGTGTTCTGTGCGGTAGGATGGGTCGTCCGACCCATCTGCCTTAGTGATGCGGATGCAGTGCGTCCTTGAGATAGACGCAGGTCAGGATCGTGAAGACGTAGGCCTGGATGAAGGCCACCAAGATCTCCAGCCCGTACATCGCGGTAATCGCCAGCACCGAGATCGGCGAGATGGCGGCGATTGCGGCAAACCCCGCGAAGACCTTGATCACGGCGTGGCCCGCCATGACGTTGCCCGCAAGACGAATGGAATGGCTGACCGGACGCACGAAGTACGAGATCAGTTCGATCAGGGCCAGGACCGGGCGCAGCGCCAAGGGTGCGCTGGAAACCCAGAAGAGGCTCAGGAAACCGGCGCCATTCTTGACGAAGCCCAGCACGGTCACGGTCAGGAAGACCGAGAGCGCCAGAACCACGGTGACGGCGAAATGCGAGGTCGTGGTGAAGCTCATCGGGATCAGGCCAAGGAAGTTGGCGAAGACGATGAACATGAACAGGGTCATGATGTAGGGGAAGTACTTCAGCCCGTCCTTGCCGGTCACGTCCTCGACCATCTTGTAGACGAAACCGTAGGCCAGTTCGGCCACCGACTGCGACCGCGACGGCACGATGGCGCGCTTGGAGGTGCCCAGAACCATCATCAGGACAACGGCGACGATGGCCAGGAACAGCCAGAGCGTCACGTTGGTGATGGTGAACATGCCCACTTCACCGTGGCCGAACAGCGGCTTGACGATGAACTGGTCCATCGGGTGGAACACCAGGCCGCCGTCTGCCGTTTCTGCGCTTTCAGTCGCCATCTCTTTTCCCCTCATCCGCGCCGGTCAACCGGGCGTTGTCGTTCGTGCCCCCGTCGGGGCGGTCCGCCTTGGCCCGCTCAGGGCCCGTTCCGGACTGCGGTCCGGAACCCTGTTTCGCCTGGACCTCTTTCGCCGTCCGCAGCATCACGTTGATGCCCGCGGCGATGCCCAGCAATGCAAACACCACCATCAGCAACGGCTTGGTGCCCAAGAGAACGTCGAGCCCGTATCCGATCCCGAATCCGATCCCCAGACCGGCAACCATTTCCGTCACCATCCGCCAGGCGATATTGGCCTGCGAGTAGTGTTCTTCCTGATGGGCCTTCTCCACTTTGCGTCCCGCCTTGTAGGCGTTCAGCTTGGCGTCCAGGTCATCCAGCTTTCGCTTGGGGTCAGGGTCGCTCACGGTGCAGATGGCTCCGGTCAGGGTTGGCATGGTGCTAAGCTGGGGGGCGCATCGAGTCAACACGCATGGCGAGCCGAATATGGGAACCCCAAGATGCTGTAATTAAATGACTATTTCAGAGGCGCCAAGGCAGAGGTCATTCCGCCGCAGCCCGTTTGGGCGCCAACCATGCTGCAATTGCAAATTCAACTTAGCGGTTGAGTTTTCCACGGGACCCGCCCAAACCGGCCTAAACCGCTCAGGATCGCCCCATGTTCGCCCGCCCCTTCCATTGCCGCCGACAGCCGCCCGCGGCCACCGCTTTCCGCGCCGGGACAAGATGAGCGACCGGCTCGACACCGTCTTTGCCGCGCTCGCCGATCCGACGCGCCGCCGCATCCTGTCGATGCTGCTGGAGGACGACATGGCGGTGACCGATGTCGCTCACCCGTTCGAGATGTCGCTGGCCGCGATTTCCAAGCACCTCGTCATCCTGACCCGTGCCGGTCTGATCAGCCAGGAAAAACGGGGACGGGTCAAATGGTGCAAGCTGGAACCGGACGCCCTGCGCGAGGCCAGCATCTGGATGCAGGCCTTCGGGCAGTTCGACCAGTTCGACCTCGACGGCTTTGAACGCTTCCTGGAACAGGAACTGGCCCCCGTGCCCGAGGACAAGCCCTGAGGCCGCCACAGCCGGGGCATCTCAGGCCGCGGTCACTTCCTCGGGCTTCTCTTCGTCCTTGAGCAACAGGAGCAGCGACAAGGCAGTCAGCGCGACACCCGGCAGGACCATCGCCGTCGGCACGCCCCGCCCCAGCACCAGCTCCCACAGGATCACGCAGGACGGCACGATGTAGGTGTAGGCCATGACCTTGGCTGCCGGCAGCCGCAGGGTCGCGTAGCGCAGGATCAGGAAGGTCACGCCCGTCGCCGCCAGCGCGACGTAGAGGATCGTCCACCAGACGATCATCGGCAATGCGGCCCAGTCCATCGCCACCAGGCCCGGCCCCGCCCAGATGCACAGGATCACCGACCCGGCTGTCAGGATACCCGCGTTGAAGGCGATGCCGGATTCCCCGCGGCTCAGCTTGCGCAGCATCGGCGCGTAGAGGGCATGCGCCACGCAGCCCCAGAAATAGATCGCCTCGCCGCGCCCGACCTCGAATCGCATCAAGGCCGCCGGGTCGGCATCGAAGATCACCCAGAGCGCGCCGACCCCGCCCACGACGATGGCCAGCGCCATGCGGGCCGTGGTGACCTGGCGCACGACAATGTAGCCAAAGACAGCCGTCAGCGCCGGGTTCAGGGTAAAGACCGCCGCCATGCTGACCGGGGCCGCCGTCTTGAGCCCCTCGAACATGGTGACGAAATAGATGACGAAGAGTCCGGCTAGGACAAAGTACCGCCAGGGCGCATCAAAGACCGCCCGTGTCACCTTGCCCGTCGCCAGCGCCCAGCCCCAGAGCACCGCCCCCGCCAGCAGGAAACGCACCGCGTTCAGCACCTCGGGTTCGATGAAGGGGGCCGCCATCGCACCCAGCGAAAAAGATCCCGAAACCAGCATGGCAAAGCCCAGCATGGCCAGGTGCCCGCGCCCTGCCTCGCTCATCGGGCCGAACCTTCGCCGGCGAAGGCCTTGAGATGCGACAGGAAGGCCTGGACCTTGGCGGTCCGGTGCAGATCCACATGGGTCACCAGCCAGAGCGGCGAGGCCCAGTCCTCGCGCGGGGGCATGACCTGCACCAGCTCCGGGCGCAACGCGGCCTCCCGCGCGCCCATGAAGCCGATCCCCGCACCCTCGGCCACCGCGGCCTCCAGCACCCGGGAATCGGTACTGCGAAAGACGACGTGGTCCGCCGGCACATGCCCGCGCAGCCAGCGCGCAAAAGGCGCGCGGCTTTCGGGATCGTCGTGGGAGACGAAGAAATGATCCTTAAGGTCGTCTTCGCCCTCGGGCATCCCGTGCTTCGTGATGTAGTCGCGATGCGCATAAAGGGCGATGTCCTGGCGGGCAAAGCTCTGCACCACGTTGTCCGGTTCCTGCGGGGCAGGACCGGCGCGCAGCGCCACATGCGCCTCACCGTATTCCAGCCGGAACACCCGGTCGTCGGTCAGAAAACGCACGATCACGTCCGGGTATTGCGCGCGGAAACTGGTCAGAGCCGGGACCAGTAGCGGTGCGAAGGCCACCAGGGACGTGACCAGAAGGTCACCCGCCACCTCGTTGCCGCGCCCCTTTATCCGGCCCTCCAGCTGCTGCAACTGGTCGTCGGTGGTCTGCGCCACGCGCATCAGGTCATGGCCCGCCTCGGTCGCCGTATAGCCACGCGCATGTCGCTGGAACAGCTTGACACCCAGCCGCCCCTCCAGCGCGTCGATATGGCGGATCACCGTCGCGTGGTGCACGCCCAGCACCTCTGCGGCGCCGCTGACCGTTCCCAGCCGGGCGACCTGGTAGGCCGTGCGGATCTCATCCCAGTTGTCCATCTGCCCCTCGCTTGGCCACCTGCGCATATGCGCACACCATTTGCGCTTGATGAGATATTGCGTTCAGAAATGCAATGATCAAGTTGTGGTCCATCGAATGCATCATTCCTGGAAAGGACCCGACTGATGACCAACACCGTTCTCCGCATCGACGCCTCTGCCCGTGGCACCGATTCCGTCAGCCGCCAGCTTGCCGACGAGGTGGTCTCGCGCCTGAACCCCGCCACCGTCGTTTCGCGCGACCTGGCAGAGACCGTGCCCCAGATCGACACTCGTTGGCTCGAGGCCAACGGCACCCCCGAGGCCGAGCGCACCCCTGATCAGCGCGCCCGCCTGGCCCTGTCCGACGCACTGATCGAGGAACTGCGCGCCGCCGACACGCTGGTGATCGCGCTGCCGATCTACAACTTCGGCGTGCCCTCCGGCTTCAAGGCCTGGTTCGACCAGATTGCCCGCGCCGGCATCGCCTTCCGCTACACCGAAGAAGGCCCCGAGGGCCTGATGAAGGGCAAGCGCGCCATCATCACCGTCGCCTCGGGCGGCACCGAGGTCGACGGCCCGATCGACTTTGCCACCCCCTGGCTGCGTCACGTCCTGGGCTTCATCGGCATCACCGACATCCAGGTGGTGCGGTCGGACCGCCAGATGATCGACGCCGAAGCGTCGAAGGCCCGCGCGGCGGACGACCTGGCGCATCTGGCCGCCTGATCCAACCATCCGGGCGGCCCCCACGGGGCTGCCCGGATTTGACCCGATGCGCCGACCGGCCTAACCTGAAGGCATGGGCGTCATCCAGAACAGCGAAACCCGGTTCGAGGCCAGCATTCGGAGCTGGCTGGCCGGGTTTCTTCTGTCCGTCTTCGGCGTGCTCTTCACGGCGCTCGGCGTCGCCGCCCTGGGGGCCGGAGAGGCACAAGGCGGCATCTTTGTGGCCGTGGGCCTGGGCATGATCGGGCTGGGCGTCTGGCTGCTGTCCCGCCGCACGCATATCCTCCTTGATCGCGAAACGGGCACGGCCACAATCCGTTTTGCCAGACTTTTCGGCAGGCGCGACCTTACCCTGCCGCTGGCCTCCATCACCCGGGCGCAGGTCCTGCGCCGACGCACATCCGGCAACCGCCTCTACAAGCTGGTCCTGCAGGTGTCAGGGGACGAACAGGCCGGCCCCCATTCGCTGACCGGCGGCTACAGCTCCGGCGGATGGCGCAAGGGCCGCATGGCGCGCGCCATCAACGCCTGGCTCGGGGTCGAGGACTGACAAGGCCGCGGGCCTTGACTCGCAGCCAACCTCCTCTCTATATGCACCCAACCTCCGGAAGCCTGTGGCCTTCCGGTCCCATGGGCTATGCCCGGGATCGCCCTCCGTCAGCGCGTTGCGCCCACGGGGGCTCTCGCGCTTTGACCCATCCGATTGTGATGCACGCCGCGCGCCCTTACCTTGAGTGGCGCAATACGAAGGAAAAGGAGGCCCTGCGCCCCATGTTCGAAAATCTCTCCGAACGCCTCGGCGGCGTCTTCGACCGTCTGACCAAGCAGGGCGCCCTGTCCGAAGATGACGTCCGCACCGCGCTGCGCGAGGTCCGCGTGGCCCTGCTCGAGGCCGACGTTTCGCTGCCCGTGGCGCGCCAGTTCATCAAGGCCGTCGAGAAGAAGGCCACCGGCGCCGCCGTCACCAAGTCCGTCACCCCCGGTCAGCAGGTCGTCAAGATCGTCCATGACGAGCTGATTGCCGTCCTGGCCGGCGAAGATGGCGACCCGGGCAAGCTGCGCATCGACAGCCCGCCCGCGCCAATCCTGATGGTCGGCCTGCAGGGCGGCGGCAAGACGACGACCACCGCGAAACTCGCCAAGCGGCTCAAGGAACGCGACGGCAAGAAGGTCCTGATGGCCTCGCTCGACGTCAACCGCCCGGCGGCGATGGAACAGCTGGCCATCCTCGGTCAGCAGATCGGCGTAGACACCCTGCCCATCGTCAAGGGCGAGGACCCGGTGGCGATTGCCAAACGCGCCAAGACCCAGGCGGGCCTCGGCGGCTACGATGTCTACATGCTGGACACCGCCGGGCGCCTTTCCATCGACGAAGAGCTGATGGCCCAGGTCGAGGCGGTGCGCGACGTCGCCAACCCGCGCGAGACCATCCTTGTCGTCGACGGCCTGACCGGCCAGGACGCTGTGCACACCGCCGAGAATTTCGACAGCCGCATCGGCATCACCGGCGTCGTGCTGACCCGGATGGACGGCGACGGCCGTGGTGGTGCGGCGCTCTCGATGCGCGCCGTGACCGGCAAGCCGATCAAGTTCGTCGGCCTTGGCGAAAAGATGGACGCGCTCGAAACCTTCGAGCCGGACCGCGTCGCGGGCCGCATCCTGGGCATGGGCGACATCGTCGCGCTGGTGGAAAAGGCGCAACAGACGCTCGAGGCCGAACAGGCCGAGCGCATGATGAAGCGCTTCCAGAAAGGTCAGTTCAACATGAACGACCTCAAGATGCAGCTCGACCAGATGATCAAGATGGGCGGCATGGAGGGCATGATGTCCATGATGCCCGGCATGGGCAAGATGGCCAAGCAGATGGACGGCGCGGGCATCGACGACAAGATGCTGCGCCAGCAGATCGCGCTCATCAACTCGATGACGAAAAAGGAACGCGCCAACCCGCAGATCCTGCAGGCCAGCCGCAAGAAACGCATCGCGGCGGGCGCGGGCATGGAGGTCGCCGATCTCAACAAGCTGCTGAAAATGCAGCGCCAGATGTCCGACATGATGAAGAAGATGGGCAAGATGGGCAAAGGCGGCATGCTGAAACAGGCGATGCGCGGCATGTTCGGCGGCAAGGGAGGCCTTCCCCCGGAAATGGCGCAGGGCATGGATCCCAAGGCGCTGGAGGCCGCGGCCAAGCAGATGGGAGCCAAGGGCGGCATGCCCGGCCTCGGCGGCGGCGCCCTGCCCCCCGGCCTCTCCGGTTTCGGCAAGAAGAAGTAACGAAAGGACAGACCGACACGGCGTTTCTTTGGGCTGAAAATACCTCCCGCCGGAGGCATCCGCCCTCGCCACAGGAACCGCCGATCACGTTGACTCGCCCATGCCCGCCCCCACGCTGCATACCCCGCGCCTGACGCTGCGCCCCCATGTCGAAAGCGACATGACCCCGTTCTGGGACTTTCACCAGAGCGACCGGGCCGCCTATGTCTGGCGCCCGAAAAGCCTGACGCACCAATGGCTCGGCTTCGCGTCGGAGGTCGGCAGTTGGGATCTTCTGGGGCACGGCGGCTGGGGTGTCGACCTCAAGGATGGCCGGGTCATCGGCCAGGTGGCGATCACCCGCCCCCCGATATTCCCCGAGCGCGAAATCGGCTGGATCTTCTTCGAAGGCTTCGAGGGCAAGGGCTATGCCACCGAGGCCGCCACCGCCGCGTTGCACTGGGCCTGGGCGCAGGGCTGGTCCACGCTGGTCAGCTACATCCACCCCGACAACACCCGATCCCGTGCCCTGGCCGAACGGCTGGGCGCGGTACACGACCCCGACGCGCAACTGCCCGAGGGCGAGACGGCGCAGGAAACGCTGGTCTATCGCCACAGCCCCGACGCGGACGGCAGCCCGGAGGCCTACGCATGAGCCTCACCAATGCCCCCCGCCTGGAAACCGACCGCCTGATCCTGCGCGGCCCCGAAAAACGCGACGCCGAGGCGGTCATCGCCTTCCTGCAGGATCCGGTGCGCGCCGACGGTTTTGGCCACATCCCGCAACGGGGCGACGCCTGGCGCTGGTTCACCATGAACGTCGGCCACTGGCACTGGCATGGCTTTGGCTACTTCGTGATCGAGGTGAAGGACACCGGCGAGGCCGCCGGCATCTCCGGCATCTGGTTCCCGGAATCCTGGCCGGAACCGGAACTGGGCTGGGTCGTTTTCGACGGGTTCGAAGGCAAGGGCATCGCGCGCGAGGCCGCGGAACGCGCCCGCCGCTGGGCCTATGACGACCTGGGGTTCACCACGCTCACCTCGAACATCGTTCCCGGCAACGACAGGTCCAAGGCGCTGGCGCGCCGCCTTGGTGCCGCCTACGAGCGCACCTATCACAACGAGAACATGGGCGAAGACGAACTCTGGCGCCACCCCGGTCCGGAGGCGCTGGCATGATCCCTCAGATCACCCTGACCAGCGATCGCCTCACCCTGCGCACGCCGCTGGAAGAGGACTATCCTGTCATTTCCGCCTTCATGGCCTCGGACCGCGCGCGTTTTGTCGGCGGGCCGGTGACCGATGAATTCGACCAGTGGCGCGGTTTCCTGTCCGGTTTCGGCCACTGGGCACTGCGCGGCTACGGCTTTTTCATGGTTCTGCACGACGGGCAAAAGGTCGGACGCGTGGGCATCGTCAATCATGTCATGTGGGACGAGCCCGAACTGGGCTGGCACATCTTCGACGGGTTCGAGGGACAGGGCTTTGCCACCGAGGCAGCGGCCCGCATCCGGGACTGGGCCGGCACGGAACGCGGTCTTGGCCCGCTGATCTCCTACATCCATCCCGACAACGCGCCCTCACGCAGGGTTGCAGAACGGCTGGGCGCGCATTTTGAACGGGATACGGACCTGCTGGGTCATGCCGCCCAGGTCTGGCGCCACACCGGGGGGCAGGCATGACCGCGCCCTGCGAACGTCATATCCCGGGACCCGGCGCCCGCGTCGCCGCCCGGTTGGGTGGCCGGCTGCCGGTGCTCGACACCCGGCGCCTGCAGTTGCGCGGCCCGCGGATCTACGATTTCGACGCCTACGCGAAGATCCTCTGTTCCGAGCGCGCGGTCCACATGGGCGGCCCGATGACCCGCGAGGGCGCCTGGGCGGATTTCACCAATTACTGCGCCTGCTGGCTGCTGCACGGCTTCGGGCTCTGGACCATCGACGCCAGCACCACGCCCTCGGCGGGCTTTGCGCTGATCGGCTACGAATACGAAGACCCCGAGCCCGAGCTTGGCATCTTCCTGACCGCCGAGGCCGAAGGGCAGGGCTATGCCACCGAGGCGGTCGAGGCCGTGCGCGCCCATGCCTTCGAGGCGTTGAAATGGGACAGCATCGTGTCCTATGTCGCCCCCGGGAACGACCGCAGCATCGGCCTGATGACCCGGCTTGGCGCCCGACGCGACGCCGAGGCAGAGGCCGCGCTGACCGATGGCACCCTTGTCTTCCGCCACTACAAGGAGGCCGCCTGATGGGTCATCGCGACATCCCCGTCCTGGAAACCAGGCGGCTGATCCTGCGTGGGCCGGAGCCCCATGATTACCCCGATTTCAAGGCCACCTTTGCCTCGTATCGGTCGCGTTTCATGGGCGGGCCGCTGAATGCCTACGAAACCTGGATGCTCTACGCCGCCGAGATCGGCCATTGGGAAATCCGCGGTTTCGGCATGTGGATGATCCACCTGCGCGAAACCGGCGAAACCGTGGGCATGGCCGGTGGCTGGTTCCCCGCGAAATGGCCCGAGCGCGAGATCGCCTGGATCATCTGGCCGGACCAGGCCGGCAAGGGCTATGCGCTGGAGGCGACCGACCGGGTGCGGCGGCATTTCTACCATGATCTTGGGTGGGAAAGCGCCGTCAGCTACATCGACCCCAAGAACCTGGACTCGATCCGCCTGGCCGAACGCCTCGGCTGCAAGAAGGACGCAACCGCGCCCTCGATCGACGGCAGCGATGCGGTCTACCGCCATCCCTCGCTCGACGAACTGCGCGGCCAGGTCGGTCATGGGGTCGCGATGGAAATCGCACATTACCAGGACCCGTTGTTCAAACCGAAAGGCTGGGCCGTTGACTGACATCGCCCGCCCCGTTTCGCCCGAAAGGACCGCACAATGACCGATCCCGTCATCCGCGCCGCGGAACTGTTGAAGGAGCATCGCGAAAGCATCGACCGGCTCGACGCGATCCTTGTCTTCACCCTGGCCGAACGGTTCAAGCACACCCAGGCCGTGGGCGTCCTCAAGGCGCAGCACGAGCTTCCCCCATCCGACCCCGCGCGTGAGGAAAAACAGATCGCGCGGCTCCAGGATCTTGCGACCCAGGCCGACCTCGACCCGGAATTCGCCAAGAAATTCCTGAACTTCGTTATTCAGGAAGTCATCCAGCACCACAAGCAACACCAGACGTAAGACGGCACTCTCCGTCTTCAGCCATTCGACAAAGGAGAAAACAAATGGCAGTCAAGATTCGTCTCGCCCGCGGCGGCTCGAAAAAGCGTCCCTTCTACCGCATCGTGGCCGCCGACTCGCGCATGCCGCGCGACGGTCGCTTCATCGAGAAGCTGGGCACCTACAACCCGCTCCTGCCCAAGGACAGCGAAGAGCGCGTCAAGATGGACGTCGAGCGCATCCAGTACTGGCTGGGCGAAGGCGCACAGGCCACCGACCGCGTGTCGCGCTTCCTCGAAGCCGCTGGCGTGATCGAGAAGAAAGAGCGCAACAATCCCAAGAAGGGCACCCCGGGCAAGAAAGCCCAGGAACGCGCCGAAGAGAAGGCCGAAAAGGCCGCCGCAGCGGCTGGCGCCGACGCGGAATAAGATCCGTACAGCGGGACGGCGGGCCAGCCCCGCCGTCCCGTCCCTTTCCCCATGTTTCGCCTGTTGCGCAGTTTCTTCCTGTTGGTGATCGCCTTCACCGCCGGGTTTCTCTATTCCGAATTGACATGGCATGATCGCTGTGAGGACAAGGGAGGCGAGGCCCGTGATGGCGTCTGTTTCGGAATATCCCAATGACTGACACGATCTGCGTTGGCGCGATCGCGGGCGCCTTTGGCGTCCACGGTGAGGTGCGCCTCAAGAGTTTCACATCCGATCCGCTTGCGGTGGCCGACTATTCGCCGCTGAGCACCGAGGACGGCGCGCGCCTCTTCGACATCGAGATCACCCGCGAAATCAAGAACGGCTTTGCCGCCCACCTGTCCGGGGTTCGGACGAAGGAAGAGGCAGATGCGCTCAAGGGCACGCGCCTTTACGCCCCGCGTGACCGGTTGCCCAATCTTCCCGACGACGAATACTACCACGCCGACCTGATCGGCCTGCCGGTCTTCGACGCCGGCGGTGTTGAACTGGGCAAAGTCCGCGCGGTCCAGAACCACGGCGCGACCGACCTCCTGGAACTCCAGGTTCCCGGCAAGTCCAGCACCGTGCTCCTGCCCTTCACGCTGGCGGCGGTGCCCACCGTCGACCTGACCGCAGGCCGGATCGTGGCAGACCCTCCCGAGGGCTTGTTCGACTGAGTGCCCGGCCTGCGCCGGTTGCGCAAATCGCGCCATAGTTGATCCCGCACGCGCCACGGCAACCCCTGCCCGTGACTCGTTTTGGTCCCGTTTCGATCCGGACTTTTGCCGCATCCCGGCCGCGCCCTGAGGGATTTCACGCACCCCGAAAACAACCACACAGAACAGCCCGCAATGTCACCACCTGCGAAACGCGGGCCGGGAATTTGGGCCGTTTCGCGCCACGATCAAGCCGCAATTTTCGGCCAATTTTAGCCGCATTCGACGTGGATTTGAGGGGCTACCGTGGACGCATTCGTGTATCGACTGGCACTGGCAGGTGTGGCCATCGGCCCGGCCTTTCTGGCCACGCTGTTGCCGGCTTCTGCCATTGGCGTGCCGATCGGTCTGGCCATCGGCGGGATAGGCAGCCTCTATGCACTCATGACCTCGTTACGCGGACGCAAGGCGCGCCCGCGCCCGGCCGGCCCCGTCCTTTTGCGGCGCGCCTCTCTGCGCAGACGCGACGACACCCTGCCCTCGACCGCGGATCAGCGCCTTGCACTGGCCGATGCCCTGGCCGCCGCCGTGGACCTGCGCGCCGAACCCGAGGCCCCGCCGACCCGGGAAACCGCCATCGCGCGCATTCTGGGACGCATCCTGGACAGTTGGAAGGTCACGGACCTTGCAGAACTGCCGCGCGACATGACGATTGCACTGACCCAGCTGGAACGCCTGCTGAGAGCGGATCCGGGCGAGGCCGGCCGCATCGCACAGATGTTCCAACGCCCCGACGTGGTGCTGAGCCTGCGCGAAGAGATCGAAAGGATCACCGAGGCGCGCGCCGCCTACGACCGGGCCTTTGCCGCCTTTCAGGCCACCCGCCTGATGTTCGCCGCCAGCCCGCAGCCCGGCACCCTGACCGAAGCGCTGCAAAGCCTTGGTACGGTGGACAGGGACCTGTGGCATCGCATCGTTCTGGAGCACGACCCAGCAGACCCCGCCCAGCGCAGCGCGGCGCTGTGGTGCGTGACCCAGCCTGACTGCGATCGCGCGACGGTTGCCGCCTACCTGGCCCGCCTGACCGATGAGTCCCAGTTGCAGAATGCCGAGATCGACGGCGACCTCGGCTTTCTGGGCCAGGTGCGCCGGATCATCGACAACTGCAACGCCGGGATCTACCGCAGCCAGGAACTGGCCTATGCGCCGCACAGCGACAGCGCCGCAGCCCTGGCGAGGGAACTGGACGGGCTGGCGGTGCTGAACCGCGAACCGCGCTGGCCGGACCCGCAGTGCATCCTTGTCCTGCACGAAGGCCGCGAGGCCCGCCCACGCCCGGCCTGGGACATCGCCCTGGGACGGCTCGTCGCCGCGCCGAACCGGGCCGACTATCTCTGAGATCGGGCACATCCTTGCCCCCTGCCCCCGGCTCGGGCTAAAGGGCGCGTCAAAGCAGGACGCCCTTACCCATGACAGACAAGTCCCCCCCGGCCCGGTCCCACGGGCGCAAGACGATCCGCCCCACGCTCAAGCCCCGCGAGCTGATGGACCCGGAGGCAGAACTGGCCCGCGCCTGGCGCGCTCAGGTCATCACCCTTTTCCCCGAGGCCTTTCCGGGGACGCTTGGCCTGTCCCTGACCGGCAAGGCGCTGAAGGACGGGCTCTGGCAGTTGAATACCGTGCCTCTGCGCGCCTTCGGCGAGGGCAAGCACCGCAACGTCGATGACACGCCCGCTGGCGGTGGGGCTGGCATGGTGCTGCGCCCCGATGTCATGGGCGCGGCGATCGAGACCGCGCGTGCCACCCAGCACGCCGGGGCGCCGCTGGTCTACCTGTCGCCACGCGGACGGCCATTCACGCAGGGCATGGCGCGCGATCTTGCCACGCGGCCCGGGATCACCTTGATCTGCGGCCGCTTCGAGGGTCTGGACCAGCGCGTGATCGACCATTTCAACATCGCCGAGGTGTCCATCGGTGACTACGTTCTGACCGGCGGAGAAATCGCCGCGCAGGTCATGCTGGATGCCATTGTACGCCTCTTGCCCGGCGTCCTGGGCAATGCCGAGTCCGCCGAGGAAGAAAGCTTTTCCGACGGACTGTTGGAACATCCGCAATACACCCGCCCCGCCGAATGGCAGGGCCGGGCAATCCCGCCGGTTCTGCTGTCCGGCAATCACGGCGCGGTCGAGACCTGGCGCCGCGCGGAATCCGAGAAGCTGACACAGGAACGCCGCCCGGATCTCTGGCAGGCGCATCTTGGCACGGAGGACTGACCCGGTGATCCGCTTTCGCCGCGCCACCGCCGAGGACCTGCCCGCCATCGTCGCCCTGCTGGCCGATGATGACCTTGGCGCGGCGCGCGAGGACGCCTCTCTGCCACTGAACCAGGCCTATATCTCTGCCTTCGCCGGGATCGACGCGGACCCGAACCAGTTGCTTGCCGTAGCGGTCCGAGACCAGGAAATCCTTGGCTGCCTGCAGATCACGTTCCTGCCCGGCCTGTCCCGCATGGGCGCCTGGCGGGGCCAGATCGAATCCGTGCGCATCGCCCGCGCGGCGCGGGGCGAGGGGCTTGGCCGGCAGATGTTCGACTGGGCCATCGAGACCTGTCGTTCCCGCGGGTGCACCCTTGTCCAGCTGACCTCGGACACGGCCCGGCCCGAGGCGCATCACTTCTACGAAAGCCTCGGCTTCACCGGCAGCCACACCGGTTTCAAGCTGGCGCTCTGACCGGCTTTACAGGCCGGATGGCGCGTGCCAGCCTACCCCGGACCAGCCTTGGAGAACCGTCATGCGCCTTGTCCCCGCCCTTTCCCTTTGCCTTTTGGCCATGCCGGCCCTGGCCTGGGAACACACCGTGGAATGGCGGTTCCAGGGGCCCGAAATCGCCGGATTTCGGGTCATCACCCCCGACTTCGACGAGGACCCGGAGATGCTCGAGGTCTCGCTGTCCCACCAGCACCACGGCGATACCGTCATCACCATCGAGGCCGACAACGGGCTGGGCGAATGTGCCGACACGCTGTCCTATGCCCAGGGCAATCCCTTTGTGACGGTGGTCCTGACCGCGAACCTGAACGCGCAGACCATGAACGGCACAACGCTGGCGCAATGTTCGACACGATGACCCCCTCACACCCTTGACGCCACGGCACGTCAATTCGGCATTCACTTTCGGGGTCTTCTGGCTATCTTGCTGAAAACTTTATTGTTTCGGGATAACCATGTCCATCTTTGACCATTGCGGAGGCGTTTTCTGCCCCAGACCGTCCGGTCCGGATTTTCCGGGCCGCACTGCCAGCCCCAGACAGCGCACAATGCGCTCCCCACACATGAGACATGTGTCCCTGACGGTGCTGCAACCGGGCCACTGACGCGCTCTGCGCGTCGGCCCTGAACGACCCGGACGGCCCACAGCACGCCCGCGCGTGCCCTACCACCCCATCCCCTGACAGAACGTCGGCACATCAGACCATCCACCGCGCGAGCCCCCGGTTCGCGCGCTTTGCAACGACATGTGGCGCCCGCTGCGGACGCCCTGTCGAACGGATCAGACAGGCCTGCGCGCCGAAAAGATTGTACCAAAAAGGAGTGATCCCAAATGCCAAACTTCCAAGCGACGGACATGCTGTATTTCCGAGGCTCGGACAGCGGTTCGACCCTGACGCCCTCCGGGAACTACGTTTTCTACACCTCGAACACGACCGTGGTGGACGGCAACACTGATGGCCAGGTCAACCTTGGCTTCGACTACCTTCAGTGGGGCAGCAGCACGCTGTCCTTCAGCAGCTTTACCATCACGATCAATGGCAACGAATACGCCATCTTCCAGGACGGCCGGGATTTCTACATCCCCTTCGATTCCAGCATCGACGACCTGTCGGCGCTGAACGGCAGCGCCGTCACGCAGCCCATTTCTTCGCCCACCACATCCGCCAGCACGATCAACTGTTTTGCGGCAGGCACCCGGATCGCGACCGCCCGGGGCGAAGCCGCCGTCGAAACGCTGACAGCGGGCCAGGAGATCCTGCGCGCCGATGGCGGCACCACCCGGGTACGTTGGGTCGGCCACCAGGCGGTGCGTCCCGTCGACGGCCACCTGATCGTGATCCGTGCCGGCGCGCTGGGTGCTGGGCTACCGCTGCGCGACCTGATCGTGACCGGCGATCACGGAATGGTTCTGGACGGGCATGTCGTCAACGCCTCTGTCCTGGTGAACGGGCGCGGGATCACCTGGGCCGACCCGGCGCAGATGCCCCAGACCGTTACCGTCTACCATGTCGAGACCGAGACCCATGAGGCGCTGCTGGCGGAAGGCGCCCCGGCAGAAACCTATGTCGATTACGCCGGGCGTGGCGCCTTTGCCAACTACCAGGAATACCTCGACCTGAACGGCGCAGACCGGCTCATCCACGAGATGGCCCTGCCCCGGATTTCCAGCCGCCGTTTCCTGCCCGACAGCCTCCGCGCACGGCTGGACGACGATGCCCCGCAGCACGCGGATTTCGCGCAAAGCGCCTGATCGCGACGCAGCTTGCGGGCCGTGGGTCTTGGTCCTTGATTTAGCTCCGGCGCGCAGGTAAGGACACGCATCTTTCGGTGCCGGGGCGACTCGGCGCCGATTGGTTTTGTTGTCCGGAAACGGGTGGCACCCGAACAAAGAACAGCTGGTCATCTTTTTCCCGACAGGGGGAAAGCACTGCCCAGACATCTCCGCGGGAAAACCGCGACGAACATAGGAGAAGGTCAGATGGATCTGATCGCACAGCTCGAGGCAGAACAGATTGCCTCGCTCGGGAAGAGCATTCCCGATTTCAAGCCCGGCGACACCGTGCGCGTCGGCTACAAGGTGACCGAAGGCACCCGCACCCGTGTGCAGAACTACGAAGGCGTCTGCATCAGCCGCAAGAACGGCAAGGGCATCGCGGGTTCGTTCACCGTTCGCAAGATCTCTTTCGGTGAAGGCGTGGAACGTGTGTTCCCGCTGTACTCGACCAACATCGAGAGCATCGAAGTCGTCCGTCGTGGCCGCGTCCGCCGCGCCAAGATGTACTACCTGCGCTCGCGCCGCGGCAAGTCGGCCCGTATCGCAGAGGACACCACCTACAAGCCGCTCAAAGGCAAGAGCGCTGGCGCTGACGCGTAAGGAGCCCGCGATATGAAAAAGAACCTGCACCCCGATTATCACCTGATCACCGTCAAGATGACCGACGGGACCGAGTATCAGACCCGTTCGACCTGGGGCAAAGAGGGCGACACGCTCGTTCTCGACATCGACCCCACCGTGCACCCGGCCTGGACCGGCGGTACGGGCCGTATGCTCGACCAGGGCGGCCGCGTGTCGAAGTTCAAGAAGAAATACGAAGGCCTCGGCTTCTGAGCCTTCCGCCTTTCGAAACAGGACGCCGCCCCTCGGGGCGGCGTTTTTCGTTTGGCAGACCGCGAACGGCCGTTCGAGCGGTCATTTCTTGACGCTCAGCCCCATCCCGGACACGGTCTTGGGGCCGCTGGGGGCATGCAATTCATCCGGCACACAGGTTGTCCATTTCACCTGTCCCGGGCTGACCTTGGGCATGCAGGGCGGGGTGTCCGCCACGGCGACATTGGCCAGGGCAACAAGGGTTGTCATCGAAAGCAAAGCGATACGCATTGTAATCTCCTCAATCAAAATTCGGGGCCTGGAACACCCCGCCGGTCAAAGCTACGCGGGCCGGTTGCGGCGCGTCAGTCTGATTTCCCTCACCCGGACCCGGCAGGTTCTTGCGCATCTCGGGCCGAGCGCCCGTGGCATTCACCGTACCGAAGGCGCGTCGCCCCACTGGACAGCCCTTCGCGCCCCTGCCAATTTGATCAAAACCCGCAGCCGGAGTCGCCGCCATGAAGGACGAGAACTTTCTCAAGGAAAACAACGCCCGCCAACTCTGGCACCCGATGGGCGCCCCGGGCGACGCACAGGCCAACCCGCCCAAGATCATCAAGGGCGCCGAGGGCAGCAGCATCACCGACATCGACGGGCACTCTGCCGTGGACGCGGTGGGCGGCCTGTGGTGCGTGAACCTTGGCTATTCCAACGACCGGGTGAAACAGGCCATCGCGGACCAACTGTTCGACCTGCCCTATTACTCGGCCTTCGCCGGCACCTCGAACCCGCCGGCCATCGAAGCGGCCTACGCGGTGCAGGAGTTCTTTGCCCCTGACGGCATGGAACGGGTGTTCTTCACTTCGGGCGGCTCGGACTCGGTGGAAACCTGCCTGCGGCTGGCGCGGCAGTACCACCGCCTGCGGGGCGAAGCGACGCGCACCAAGTTCCTCAGCCTGAAAAAGGGCTATCACGGCACCCATTTCGGCGGCGCGAGCGTGAACGGCAACAACCGCTTCCGCATCAACTATGAACCGCTCCTGCCCGGCTGTTTCCACCTGCCCTCTCCCTACCCCTATCGCAACCCGTTCAACGAGACGGACCCGGCGAAACTGGCCCAACTGATCGCGCAGGCGATGGAGGACGAGATCCAGTTCCAGGGCGCGAACACCATCGCGGCTTTCATCATGGAACCGATCCAGGGCGCCGGGGGCGTGATCGTACCGGATGCGACCTTCATGCCGCTGATGCGCGAGATCTGCGACCGGCACGGCATCCT
>NZ_JARAMO010000316.1:0-68862 GCF_028807275.1 Mameliella sp. AT18 | reverse complement strand
CGGGGTCCGGGGCAGAGCCCCGGTCCGACATTACCGCATTCAAAGGGTTGATAACGGCGGGCAAGGTTTTGAATTCTAAACCTTAAGCCGCACCTGGCAATCACAGGTTCTCGTTGTCGGCGCCGGGTGCCAGCGCCTGGGGCGCCGCGTCGCCGCGTTTTTTCGCGTCCAGCGCCCGCTGGACGTGATCGTTGAGAAAATTCCGTGCCCGCCGCTCGGCAAGGCGGATGCGGACCGCAGCGCGAAAGATCTCCTCGGAGGAGGGGGACGAGGCTCCCAGCACCTTGGCGACCTGTTCCGGCAGGTTCTCATCCCCCAGGGCGTCCATCGCCTTGATCGTGTCGCGGGCAAGCTTGTCTGCGAGGTCGTCGACGACGGACATGCGGGCCTCCGGTTAGCGGGTGTTCTCGGTCAGGCGGCGTTTCACATAGGTCGAGACACTGTCCATCAGCGTCTCCATATGCGGTTCCTCGAAGAAGTGGCCAGAGCCTTCGACCTCTTCATGGGTGATCTGGATGCCCTTCTGCTCGTGCAGTTTCGACACCAGCGCGCGGGTATCCGCCGGCGGGGCGACGCGGTCGGCGGCGCCGTTGATGATCAGGCCCGAAGAGGGGCAGGGCGCCAGGAACGAGAAATCATACATGTTGGCGGGCGGCGAGACCGAGACAAAGCCGGTGATCTCGGGGCGGCGCATCAGCAGTTGCATCCCGATCCAGGCGCCGAAGGAGAACCCCGCGACCCAGCAGTGTTTCGAGTTCTGGTTCATCGACTGCAGGTAGTCGAGCGCCGAGGCGGCGTCGGAAAGTTCGCCCACGCCCTGGTCGTACTCGCCCTGGGACCGGCCCACGCCGCGGAAATTGAACCGCAACACGGTAAAGCCCATGTTGTAAAAGGCGTAGTGCAGGTTGTAGACAACCTTGTTGTTCATTGTCCCGCCAAACTGGGGATGCGGATGCAGCACGATGGCAATCGGCGCATCGCGGTCCTTTTGCGGGTGGTAACGGCCTTCGAGACGGCCTTCGGGTCCGGGAAAGATGACCTCGGGCATGGGGCGGAACAGCTCCTTCACAGTGGCGACGGGCGCGTGACCGCGGCGTGCCTGAAATTCTTGACCAAAACACGCGGCTTCTTTAGAAGAGTTCTAAATCGGTTCGGGCGTGGTCCGGGCTGCGAAGCAGATAGGCAATGTGGCGGTCAAGGTCAATTGCCGCGGTACTTGGGGGCGTAAACGCCGTGAAACTGAGCACAAAGGGACGCTATGCGATGGTCGCTTTGGCGGATATCGCGCTTCAGCCAGCCGGGGACCTGGTGACGCTGGGCGATATCTCGCGCCGGCAGGACGTTTCCTTGCCCTATCTCGAACAGTTGTTCGTCAAGCTGCGGCGGGCGGGCCTGGTCGAGTCGGTGCGTGGCCCGGGCGGCGGCTATCGCCTGTCGCGCCCACCGACCGAGATCCGCGTGGTCGATGTGCTGGCCGCCGTGGATGAAACCGTGGACGCGATGCACAAGGGGGCGGGCGCCTCGGGCGCGCTGTCCGGCAGTCGCGCGCAATCGCTGACCAACCGCCTGTGGCAGAGCCTCTCGGCGCATGTCTACGTCTTCCTGCACCAGACGCGGCTGTCGGACGTGGTGGACAACACGTTGGCCCCCTGTCCGGCGGTGCCCTCGATCTTTTCCGTGGTCGATGATGACAAGGCGTGATCCGGCGGAGCGCCTGCGGCGCGCAGGTGAAGGCGGCTGCGGCCGCCGGCTGGGGCTCTGCCCCAGACCCCGAGGTATTTCCAAACCAAAGAAGCAGGGGGCTGCCGCCCCGTGGGGAATGTCATGAGCCGGGTCTACCTGGATCATAACGCGACGACGCCACTGCGCCCCGAGGCCCGCGCGGCCATGCTGCGGGCGATGGACGTGGTCGGAAACCCTTCGTCTGTCCATGCTGAAGGACGCGCGGCCAAGGGGATGGTCGAGGCGGCGCGGGCGCAGGTGGCCCAGCTGGTGGGCTGCATGGCCAGCCAGGTGGTCTTTACCGGCTCGGCGACCGAGGCGGCGGCGCTGGCGGTGGCCCAGAAGGACCGGTATGGCGGGCGCTTTGCCGCGCTGCCCACGGAGCATGACTGCCTGCTGGCCTGGAGCGAGGGTGGGGAGGATGCCGGGTTGCTAGCGATCTCTGCCGCCAACAGCGAGACCGGGATCATGCAGCCGGACCGCGCCGTGGTGGCGAACCGCGACGGGCAGGCGGTGGTCTGCGACATCACCCAGGTGGCGGGCAAGATGCCGGTGCGTTACCCGGAGGGCGGCAAGCCGTCCTACATGATCCTCTCGGCGCACAAGATCGGCGGGCCCAAGGGTGTGGGCGCCCTGATCAATTTCACCCGCGACGATCCTCTGCCGATCCTGCGTGGGGGCGGGCAGGAGATGGGCCGGCGGAGCGGAACGGAAAACGTGATCGGCATCGCCGGATTCGGTGCGGCGTCGGAGGCGGCACAGCGTGACGTGGCGTCCGGGGCCTGGGCGCGGGTGGAAAAACTTAGAAACATTCTAGAAGAATCTCTTGAGGCTTCTTCTGACGTAACTATTTTTGTCGGGAAAGATTCGCCCCGTTTGCCGAATACCAGCTGTTTCGCGACCCCCGGGTGGAAGGGCGAAACGCAGGTGATGCAGATGGACCTGGCGGGATTTGCCGTGAGCGCCGGTTCGGCTTGTTCCAGCGGCAAGGTTCGCCGCAGCCGGGTTCTGGAGGCGATGGGATACGACGACGCGACCTCGGGCGGCGCCATCAGGGTGAGCCTGGGTCTGCAGACCACGGAAGAAGACGTGACGCGGTTCTGCGCGGCATGGATCGACAAGTACCAGCGGCACCGGGCACGGGCCGCGTGAAAGGAAGGGAACCCGATGGCGGCTTTTGAAGACGTGACGGTAAAAGAGGGTGTCGACCAGGAGACGGTGGATGCCGTCAAGTCCGTTGGCACCTACAAGCACGGCTGGGAAACCGACATCGAGATGGAATACGCCCCCAAGGGGCTGACGCCGGACATCGTGCGGTTGATCTCGGAAAAGAACGAAGAACCCCAGTGGATGACTGACTGGCGGCTGCAGGCCTACGAACGCTGGCTGCAGAAGAAAGAGCCCGACTGGGCGATGGTCGACTACCCGGAAATCGACTTCCAGGAGCAATATTACTACGCCCGCCCCAAGTCGATGATGGAAAAGCCCAAGTCGCTGGACGAGGTCGATCCCAAGCTGCTGGAAACCTATGAAAAACTGGGCATTCCGCTGAAGGAGCAGATGATCCTGGCGGGTGTCGAGGGGGCCGAGGCCATGCCGGCGGACGCTCGCAACAGTGACCGCAAGGTCGCCGTGGACGCGGTGTTCGATTCTGTCTCCGTGGGCACGACCTTCCAGGCAGAGCTGAAGAAGGCCGGCGTGATCTTCTGCTCGATCTCCGAGGCGATCCGCGAGCATCCCGAGCTGGTCAGGAAATACCTGGGCTCGGTTGTGCCGGTCTCGGACAATTTCTACGCGACGCTGAACTCGGCCGTGTTCTCTGACGGGTCCTTTGTCTACGTCCCGCCGGGCGTGCGCTGCCCGATGGAGCTGTCGACCTATTTCCGCATCAACGCGGAAAACACCGGGCAGTTCGAACGGACACTGATCATCGCGGACAAGGGCAGTTATGTCAGCTACCTCGAAGGCTGTACCGCACCTCAGCGCGATACCGCGCAGCTGCACGCGGCCGTGGTGGAGATCATCGTCGAGGAAGACGCCGAGGTGAAATATTCCACGGTGCAGAACTGGTATCCCGGCAACGAAGAGGGCAAGGGCGGCATCTACAACTTTGTCACCAAGCGCGCGGATTGCCGTGGCGACCGGGCCAAGGTCATGTGGACGCAGGTGGAAACCGGCTCTGCCGTGACCTGGAAATACCCGTCCTGCATATTGCGCGGCAACGAGAGCCAGGGCGAGTTCTATTCCATCGCCATCACCAACAATCATCAGCAGGCCGATACCGGCACCAAGATGATCCACCTCGGGAAAGACACGCGCTCGCGCATCGTGTCCAAGGGGATTTCGGCTGGCGTGGCGCAGAACACCTATCGCGGGCTGGTGTCGATGCACCCCAAGGCAAAGAACTCGCGCAACTATACCCAGTGCGACTCTCTGCTGATCGGGGACAAATGCGGGGCGCATACGGTTCCCTATATCGAGGTCAAGAACAACTCGAGCCGGGTGGAGCACGAGGCGACGACGTCCAAGGTGGACGACGACCAGCTGTTCTATTGCCGCCAGCGCGGCATGGACGAGGAAGAAGCCGTGGCACTGGTGGTCAACGGGTTCTGCCGCGACGTGCTGCAGGCGCTGCCGATGGAATTTGCAATGGAAGCGCAACAGCTTGTCGCCATCTCGCTCGAAGGATCGGTGGGGTGAGCCTGCGCGGCGCGGGCAAGGCTGTTCTGCTGCTGGCCGGCATCCTGATGCTGGTCAGCGGTGTCGGCTGGCAGGAACCGGCGCTGGCCGCCGGTCCGCGCTTTGACCCGCCGCTCTTGCCCGGGCTGGATGTCTGGAGCGCGCTGGACGTCCGGCGTTGCGTGACACCTCTCTTTCTGCCGCAGAACTGCGGCTGGTGGATGTGGTAAGCGCCCAGGGGGAACGCGAATGCGGGCGTCGATCCGGTTAGTGAAATATTCAACAACATGCTGATGGAGCCGGCCAAGGGCACCGCGGTTCAGATCGTCAGATCCTGTGGTGCCAGGTCGAGTGAAAGGAAAGAAAATGCTGGAAATCAAGAACCTGCACGTCAAACTTGAAGAAGAGGACAAGCAAATCCTCAAAGGCGTCGACCTGACCGTCGAGGCGGGCAAGGTGCACGCGATCATGGGGCCGAACGGCTCGGGCAAGTCGACCCTGTCCTACGTCCTGTCGGGCCGCGACGGGTACGAGGTGACGGACGGCTCTGCAACGCTGCTGGGCGAGGACTTGCTGGACATGGAAGTCGAGGAACGCGCCGCCGCGGGCCTTTTCCTGGCGTTCCAGTACCCGGTCGAGATTCCCGGGGTGGGCAACATGACCTTCTTGCGCACCGCCGTGAACGCGCAGCGCAAGGCGCGCGGGCAGGAGGAGATGTCCTCGGCCGAGTTCCTCAAGGTGATCCGGGCCAAGGCCAAGGACCTGAAGATCGACGCCGAAATGCTCAAGCGCCCCGTGAACGTCGGCTTCTCGGGCGGCGAGAAAAAGCGCAACGAGATCCTGCAAATGGCCATGCTGGAACCCAAGATGTGCATCCTGGACGAGACCGACTCGGGCCTGGACGTGGACGCCATGAAGCTGGTGGCCGACGGTGTGAACGCGCTGCGTGACGAGGGCCGGGGTTTCCTGGTCATCACGCACTACCAGCGCCTTCTGGACCACATCAAGCCGGACGTGGTGCACATCATGGCCAATGGCCGCATCATCAAGACAGGCGGCCCCGAGCTGGCCCTGGAAGTCGAGCAGAACGGCTATGCGGACATCCTCGAGGAGGTGGCGTAATGGCTTTGCCGCAGGCGAAACAGGACGCAACAGAGGCGCGGATCGCGGGGCTGAGCCTGCCAGAGGGCGGCTGGGCCGAGCCCGCGCGACGTGAGGCGCTGGCGCGGCTGCGGGCGATGGGCCTGCCCAATGCGCGTGACGAATACTGGAAGTTCACCCGGCCCGACACGCTGGTCAGCGCCGAGGCGCCTGCCGCGCGGGTTCTGGAAACCGACGAGACGCCGCTGTTCGACAGCCGGGACCGGCTGAAACTGGTCTTTGTCGATGGTGTTTTTTCCGCCGAGGAGTCCGATGACCCGAGCCTTGAGGGGGTCACGATCGACCGGCTGGCCGAGGCGAAAGATATTCATTGGGCCAAGGACTTGTACGGTGTTCTTGAGGCGCGCGGGCAGGACCCGGTGGCGCGTCCTCTGGCCGCGCTGAACACCGCTTTCGCCACCGACGGCCTGCTGATCCATGTGACCGGAAAGCCGTCGAAGCCGATCAGCCTGATCTACCGCCACGTCTCGGACACTTCCGACGGGATCCTGCATCATGTCATCAAGGTGGACGCGGGCGCCGAGGCGACGATCCTGGAAAACGGCCCCGCCGCCGCGCGCTTCAACAAGTGCATGGAGGTCGACCTGGCCGAGGGCGGGCGCCTGCATCACATCCGTGCGCAGGGCCGCGACCATGAGCGCCGCGCCGCGACGCATGTCTTTGCCCGGCTGGAGAAGGAGAGCGTTTTCAAGAGCTTCACGCTCTCTGTTAATGGCGCCATGACCCGGAACGAGGTGGTCGTGGAATTCACCGGTGACGATGCGGTGGCGCATGTCGCGGGCGCCTGCATGGGCGACGGTGACTTCCACCATGACGACACGGTCTTTGTCACCCATGACGCGGTGAATTGCGAAAGCCGCCAGGTGTTCAAGAAGGTGCTGCGCAACGGCGCAACCGGCGTCTTCCAGGGCAAGATCCTGGTGAAACCCGACGCGCAGAAGACCGACGGCTACCAGATCAGCCAGTCGCTGCTTCTGGACGAGGACAGCCAGTTCCTCGCCAAGCCTGAACTCGAGATCTACGCCGATGACGTGGCCTGTTCGCATGGCTCGACCAGCGGCGCGATCGACGAGGACGGGCTGTTCTACCTGCGGGCGCGCGGCGTGCCGCGCGGCACCGCCGAGGACCTGCTGACCATCGCCTTCATCGCCGAGGCGGTGCAGGAGGTCGAGGACGAGAGCCTGCAGGAAGACCTGGTGGAACGGGTCGCTGGCTGGCTGGCGCGGCGGCGCGGCTGAGCCGTGAGCGTCACGACGGATATCGCGGCCAGCTATCGCGGGCCGGGCAAGGTGCTGCGCGCGCTTCTGGCGCGCGGAGCGCATGAGCCGCGCGCGCTGGCCTACCTGATGGGGGCCTGCGGCGTGATGTTCGTCGCGCAATGGCCGCGCCTCGCCCGCGAGGCGCACCTGGAAGACACCGAACTGCAACCTGCGCTTGGGGGCGCGCTGCTGGCGACGCTGATCTTCCTGCCGCTGATCTTTTACTTGATCGCCGGGCTGAGCCAGCTTGTCGCGCGTGCCCTTGGCCGTCCGATCGACGGCTACGGCACGCGGCTGGCGCTGTTCTGGGCGCTGCTGGCGGCCTCGCCGCTGGCGCTGCTCAATGGCTTGGTGGCCGGGTTCATCGGGCCGGGGGGGGCCTTGACGCTGGTCGGCATCCTGTGGTTCGCCGCCTTCCTTTGGTTCTGGAGCAGCGGGTTGCGCGAGGCGCGGCGCCTGAACGCCGGGGCGGAACCGGCGTGACCTTGGACGGGTTCCTGAAACTGGCGCTGCAAAGCGTCACGAACCCGCGCGAGGTCGCGGCGCTGCTTTTGTCGATCCGCCCCAACCGCGAGGCGCTGTTGACGGGCTTTGCGCTGGTGGTGGTGCTGAACGCGCTGCTCTTTGGCCTGTCGATCCTGCTGGATCCGACAGGTGCGCCGGGATTCATCGGCGGACCGGTCAGTTTCCTGGTCATGCAGGGCCTGGCCCTGGCGGCGACGATCCTGGCCCTGACCTGGATGGGGCGGCTGTTCGGCGGCCGCGCCCGGGTCGAGGAAATCGCGCTGTTGATGATCTGGATGCAGGGTCTGCGCGTGCTGGTGCAGGCCGCGACGCTGCTGGTGGTGCCGGTCTCGCTGGCACTTGCGGGGCTGGTGACAATGGCCGCGACCGCGCTTGGCGTCTGGATCGCGGTGAATTTCCTGGACGAGGCGCATCAATTGCGCAGCCTCTTGCGTGCTCTGGCCGTATTGGTATTGGGCATGCTTGCGATGGCCTTTGCGGTCTCGCTGATACTGACCCTGGCCGGGGTCACACCGGAAGGGATGTTGGACAATGTATGATATCGAGGCGATCCGCGCCGATTTTCCGATCCTCGCACGCGAGGTGAACGGCAAGCCGCTGGTCTACCTGGACAACGGCGCCTCGGCGCAGAAACCGCAGGTGGTGATCGACGCGGTGACGCGCGGCTATGCCGAGGAATACGCCAACGTCCACCGGGGCCTGCATTACCTGTCCAACCTGGCGACCGAGAAATACGAAGGCGTGCGCGAGACCGTGGCGCGTTTCCTGGGCGCCAAGGACCCCGAGGAGATCGTCTATACCACCGGCACGACGATGGGGATCAACCTTGTCGCCTATGGCTGGGCCATGCCGAACCTGGAAGCGGGGGATGAAATCGTCCTGTCGGTGATGGAACACCACGCCAATATCGTGCCCTGGCATTTCCTGCGCGAACGGCAGGGCGTCAAGATCAAGTGGGTGGATGTGGACAGCACAGGCTACCTCGATCCGCAGAAGGTGGTGGATGCCATCGGGCCGAAGACAAAACTGGTTGCCGTCACGCATCTGTCGAACGTCCTGGGCACCGTGGTGGATGTGAAGGCGATCTGCGACGGCGCGCGCGAGAAGGGCGTGCCGGTGCTGGTCGACGGCTCGCAGGCGGCGGTGCACATGCCGGTCAACGTCGAGGACCTCGGCTGCGATTTCTACGCCATCACCGGGCACAAGCTGTACGGTCCTTCCGCATCCGGTGCGATCTGGATCAGGCGCGCCCGCATGGATGAGATGCGCCCCTTCCTGGGCGGCGGCGACATGATCCGCGAGGTCCACAAGGACGAGATCACCTGGAACGACCCGCCGATGAAGTTCGAGGCCGGCACGCCCGGAATCGTCCAGCAGATCGGCCTGGGCGTGGCGCTGGACTACATGATGGGCCTGGGGATGGAGAACATCGCCGCGCATGAGGCCCGCCTGCGCGACTACGCGGTGTCGAAACTGGGCGGGCTGAACTGGCTCAGCGTGCAGGGCACGACACCGGACAAGGCGGCGATCTTCTCTTTCACGATGGAGGGGGCAGGGCATGCGCATGACATTTCCACCATTCTCGACAAGAAGGGCGTGGCGGTGCGCGCGGGCCATCATTGCGCCGGGCCGCTGATGGATCACCTGGGGGTGACGGCCACCTGCCGCGCCTCGATGGGCCTCTACAACACCGAGGGCGAGATCGACGCATTGGTCGACGCGCTGGAACTGGCGCACGAATTGTTCGGCTGAACGCCCCAAAAAGGGGCAGTGCCGCAGCGGAACGGGTTATTTTCCCGGCAGGCGGTTCAATTCCGGGGCGCATCTTGGCAGGTTGCACGGGACGCAACAACCCGGAGACCCGCATGCCCCTTTTGACCGAAGCCGACGAGATTTCGCAGATCGCATTTGGATTCATGGGCTCGAAGGCGCTTTTCGCCGCGCTCGAGCTCGAGGTCTTTACCCATCTCGCCAAGGGCGCCATGACGGCCGGAGAGCTGGCCAAGGCCGCCGAGATGCACGAGGACCGAGCGATGACGCTGCTCACGGCGCTGGCGGGCATGGGGCTGGTGGCGGTCGAGGAGGGGCGCTTTTCCAACGCGCCCGCCGCCGAGGCCTTTCTGGTCCAGGGGGCGAAATACGATTTCTCGGATTACCTGCGCCTGCAGGTGGGCAAGCAGATGTACCCGCTGATGGAACAGCTTGAGGGCGCGCTGTCGGGCGAAATGAGCGATGAGGACACCGCGTCCTATGCCGACTGGTTCTCGGATCCGGACGAGGCAAAGCTCTATTCCGAAAGCCAGCATGCCGGCTCGCTTGGCCCGGCGCGGCAACTGGCCCGCTCGCTGGACCTGACCGGCAAGACAAAGATGCTGGACGTGGGCGGCGGCACGGCGGCCTTCGACATCACCCTCTGCCAGAAGAACCCCGGGCTGACGGCCACGGTGCTGGAGTTTCCCAATGTCGCGGCGCTGGGGCGGGGCTACGTCGAAAAGGCGGGCCTGTCGGACCGGATCAGCTACCTGGACGGCAACGCGCTGGAAACGCCCTGGCCCGAGGGGCAGGACGTGGTGTTGATGTCCTACCTCTTTTCCGGCGTCCCCGGGGAGACCCACGCCGGGCTCATCGCGCAGGCCTTCAACGTGCTCAACCCCGGCGGTATGGTGCTGATCCATGATTTCATCGTCAACGAGGACCGCACCGGCCCCGGTCTTGCCGCTCTCTGGCAGTTGCAGCACACGGCCTTTACCCCCGAGGCACGCTCGCTGGATGCGGGCTGGCTGGAAGGGGCGCTGGCCGCGGCGGGCTTCCAGGACGTGAGCGTCGGTGCGATGATCCCGGAGATGACCATGCTGGCGCAGGGCAAAAAGCCCTGACGCTTTTGCGCCCGCACCCCATTGCGGCGGTGCGGGCGAGCGGTTATAGACAGCCGCGAAGCACCCGTAGCTCAGCTGGATAGAGCGCTGCCCTCCGAAGGCAGAGGCCAAAGGTTCGAATCCTTTCGGGTGCGCCAAAAAATCAAGCACCTGTGTCGAACGTCCTGTCACCGTTTCTGTAACGCGTAACAGTTTCAACGTCTTGGCAAGGGTTCCCGTCGCATCCCCCGCCGACCAGATGAGCGCTGGCAAGCGGTTTTGGCAGACCAGCCTGGCCGTTTTCCCGGCTTGCGCGAATCCGGGTTCATTTTCTCTGAGCCTCGCGCCTTGAACTCGACACATGCTCCAATTTCGCCGTCTCCATGACCGTCGGTTTCTGTTCGGTCGGGGCGTCGTCGCGGGGCATCGTTCCGCGACGGATGGGACGGGGCAGCGCGGCGCGCTCACGCGGGCTTGGGGCGGCACTGGTCATTACAGCCCAACCAGTTGGCCAACTCAAGACCTGGCTATTGGCTATCTGCCTGGACAGTTGGAAGTGGTGGCGATTGTATGGTGTTCTGCCCTGTGTCGGCCTTGTTCGGGTGCCGGCGGATGCTTGGGCCCAGCTCGACGATCTGGCCCTTCGGCAATGCAAATCCTGCTTTGAATATTCACTCGTCGAGACCCCGATACGCTTCAAGCGGGATGGGCTTGTCCGGCAGATGGGCGTTGAAGCGACCGCATTTCGCGATCGGCATACCTCTCGACGCGGCAATCCGCGCTGCGATGGTGCCTTCGCAATAGCGCCCCTGGCACGGCCCCGTCCCGCTGCGGCATTCCAGCTTCACCGCGCTTGCGGAGGACATGAAGGGATTGTCGGCCAGGGCCTTCTCGATCTGACCGCTGGTGATTTCCTCGCAACGGCAGATCACGGTGTCATTCCGGCGCGACAATTCGGTGACCGCGTTGCGACGTGGGTCGAACATCCGTTGCATGACGCCGAAGAACCTCTCGGCGCTCGCGAGGTGCTTGCGGGCGCCGGGCAGATCGGTGGCTTCGAGACGGCCGGACAGCGAGACGGCAATGGTCAATCCCGCCATGTTCCCCTCGGCCCGGGCGTGTTCGGCCCCGGCAACGCCTGTCGGCTCGCCTGCGACGTAAATGCCCGGCGCAGTGCAGCGGAAGGTGTCATCATGTTCGACCGTCCAGCCGCCGCCGGCAGAATTCCAGATCAGGTCGCAGCCGGCCTGCCGGGCCAGTTCGGTCGACGGGGTAAAGCCGAACCCAAGGGCAAGCACCTCGGCCGACAGGTTGTGCGTCTTGCCGGTCAGGGCCCAGTCGCGGTCAACCTCGGCAAGTTGAACCCCGAGCCCGCCGTTCCCTTCGACGACGTCCGAGATCACGGTCCGTCGCAGGATGGATACGCGGGCGTGGAGGATCTTGTGCATGGCGCGCGCGGCCTCGGCAAAGATCGAGACGTGGCCCGGGATCGCGGGCAGGCTGCGCAGCATCTCGGCCGGTCCGGGCAGGTCGCGGGCCAGTGCGATGGCGGCGATTTCGGCCCCGGTCGCCAGCAGCAGGCGCCGCGCGGCGATCTGACGGCCTCCGCCGGGCGTGCTGACCGCCACGCTCAGGGTTGCGGCGTCCGGATCAACGCGATCCCGCAGGACGCCAAAGGCCGTGGAGCGGAAATGCGTCTGGATGCCGGGGTGATCCTCGAACCGTTCGATCAGGTCGCGCGCCCAGCCATAGGGCCGGTAGGTGCCGTGCCGCGTTCCCCATTCCGCGGGCGGGCGGCGAAAGATCTGTCCACCCGCCCGGGCCTGTTCGTCCGCGACCGTGACCGTCAATCCGGCCCCGACGATGACAAGATCGCGCATCACGACCCCTCCTGCGCTCTGACGTCCATTCCCTCACGCACATCCGTCAGGCAAGCGCGGACCAGCGGGTGCCCGTCGACGCGGACGGCACAGTCGAAACGGGTGCCCATGTTGCAGAACGGCAGGCGCGGTTGACCTTGGCGGGTGATCCCGAAGGCCGGGATGCCTGCCGCCAGCAATGCGGCGGCCAGTGTCTCGCCCGTGTGGCCGGTGATCGGTGCGCCGTCGAAGGTGAACCGGACTTCCGGGCCGCGCGGCGTTTCCATGCGAATGGCTTTGACCATCTGTCAGGTCCTCCTGTATCGGGCCGGGTCGAAATTCGACAGGTCCGTGTCCGGTGTCCGGCCCGACACCAGCGCGGCCAGCGCCTCGGCAAAGCTGGGGCCGAGTGTGAAGGCCGATCCGCCGTTGGCGACGAAGGTGCCGGCCATGTCGGGCACCGGGCCGACCAGCGGCAACTGGTCCTCGGTCACGGTTGTCGTGCCGATCCAGCCGCGGATCGCGGGGACCCGGGCGAGTTCGGGCAGGACGCGGATCGCCATGTCGGCATTGCCGGCCAGCGAGGCCGGCAGAAGCTCGGGCTTGACCGAGAAATCGGGGTCGCCAACCGCATCACGGATCAGCCGCGCGGGCCAGCCGCCACCGATCAGCACGTTGCCGTCCAGCGCCTGTTTCAGGGACAGCCGTCCGCCGGCGTGCTGGACCAGATGCGGGATCAGCTTCGGGACCTTGCGCGTCACCGTCATCATCAGTGCCAGCGGGATGGTCGGCAGATATGCGCCATCATCGCGCCGATCCGCGTAGTCCAGACGTCTGCGGCGATCACGATGGTCTGGGTGCTGTCCGCTTCGGTCACACCGTCCGATTCCAGGTCAACGTACCAGTACCCGCCGCTGCGGGTCAGGCCGGTGACCTCGGTTCGGGTACGGATCTGTGTCCCGCACTTCTTCGCGGCGCGGGCGATCGCGGGGCCAGCGGTGCGGGCGTCGGCCTTGCCCTCCAGCGGCAAAGGGCCGCCGCGATCACGCGATCCGAAGGATAGGGCGCGATGCGGTCGATCTCGGCCCGGTCGATGACCCGGTTGTCGAGGCCCCAGGCGCGCTGATCGGCCCCTTCGCCAAGGCAGGGCACCGTCCGGCCAGCACGCTTGTCGGTGGTGAAGACGCGCAGACACTGCACGGTTTCATTGGTCATGCCGGCAGCGGCCAGCACCTCGCCGGGGTTTGCGACCGCCAGCGCAAGCTGGCCAGCCATGTCGCCGGGATGCTGTGGCGCGCCCGTGGCATCGGTGGCGCATTGACCCGACAAGGTCAGGACGCGCGTTGCCCCGGTGACTTCGCGGGCATGGGCGAAACCGAAGCCGTCCTGCCATGTCCACGGGTTTATTTCTCTCGTGTCCATTGGTGTCCTCACTGTTGTCATCACGTTTGGGGCTTGCCGGTCTTGCGCCGGCCCGCTCTTCACCCGGCCTGCGTGCCGTGGGGGGAAGGCTGCGATGACGCCTATTGTTCAGGAGGCTAAAGTTGCAATAAATGACCGTATTTCACGGATCGTGGTGCGATAAACGCAACGAAAAACCATGATTGTCAGTATCCTGATGGGTGCTGTCAAAATCGGCGGCTCCGACGCCTGACAAGGAGACCGACGTGAAGCTGGATGATCGCCGGATAGCCCTTCTTTACGAGGCATGGCGCCACGGCTCCATGCGCGCGGCGGCCGACGTGCTGGACCTGGCCCCGTCTTCCATCGGTCGCCAGATCGCGCGCCTGGAAGAGGAAACCGGTGCCAGCCTGATCGAACATGGCCGCCGCGAGATCCGTCTGACGGAGTCGGTCACGCGGTGATCGACTATTTTCGGGCGCGGCGGGCCGGTGTCGAAGAGCTCGAAGGCCGCCTTCAGGACCTGTCTTCCGGCCGGTCAGGCCATGTCCATCTGGCGCTAGGCGAAGGGTTCCTGGGACCGGCTCTCTACGACACGCTTGACAGTTTCATGGACGGGTTTCCCGGCATGACACTCTCTGTCAGTGTGACCGACACCACGCAGATGGTGCGCCTGCTTCTCGAAGGCGAGGTGCATTTCGGACTTGGCTTTCATTCCCTGTCCCATCCGCAGATCGTGTCGCGCTATCGCGCGCCGGTTCCGTTGATGGCGATCATGCGGGCGGATCACCCCTTGGCCCGCTGCGAGAGTATCGGTTTTGACGCGCTGTGCCGCGAACCGTTGGCCTTGATGGGGCAGTCATTCCGGATCCGCCAGATGCTTGACGCCGCTGCCCTGGACAGCGGGCACAGCATCGCGCCCGGGTTCACCAGCAATTCCATCGCACTGCTGACCCGGACGGCCGTCGCGGGCCGCGCGCTGACGGTGCTGCCGGCTTTCAGCGTCAGCGCGGAAATCGCAGCCGGCACTTTGGCAAGCGTGGCCATCGAAGCGCCGCAACTCCAGGCTGTCTACGTTCACCTGCTGGCCCGGCGAAACCGGGTGTTTCCCCCGCATCTCGGCAGCCTGATCGAGCAGATCCGGACCCGGTTGCTGCCATCGGCCCTCAAGGCGTAGGCAGCCAGGGCTGGCGGGCAAAATGCCCGCATCGGTTTGGCAACATGCTGTTTGCCCTATGGTGCTTGATACCTTCGCGGACCCGTCCATGTCGCGTTGTGGGGCACGCAGTGGCCTGACGACGGCGTAATACCCGCCACCAGGATCGGATCGCCAAGTGCTCTTGCCGCCCTTTGTGACGACCGCGCAGCGTGTCATCCGGTCGGTCGGCGGCTTGCCGGCCCTGAAACCTTGTCGGAGACATACTGCCACCAAAATTCTCCTGTCGAAGTCCCGGGACAGGAGGTTTCGGATGTGTTCGATAGGACGGGCCAGCCTGCCGCGGGCGTGGATTCCGGCAAGAACGGCGAAACGCGTGCCGTGCTGGATCCGGAGGGATTGCGGTTCTATCGCAAGATGCCCGAAACCGTCAGGCGCAGGGCGGATGGTTTGCCGATGGGTGAACGTGCGGCCTTCGTCGGTTTGTGGGGCCGGGCCGAAGCGCGGCACTGTCCACACGGGTCTGAACGGCTCATGGAACCGGGCCGGCACTACGGGTTCCGGGTCCGCACCACGAAAGACTGGAAAGCCCTGCGCAACTGGGCTTTGGAGGCCGTCCTCGACCAGTGAAGGGGCCCTCGCTGCCCCGCCCTGCACGAAATCTGCACAACTTGCGCGCAAGCCCTGCACGCAGCCAGGTCCATCCTGATCCCATTCCAAAACACGGGAGAGTGGGACATGGACAGGCAATTGAGTATTCCCGGGCTGCCACACGCATTGGCAAGAGACGGCTGGTGGCTTGACGAGGGCGCAGCCCCGCCAGCGCAGGGCGACGGTGGGTCCGGCCCTGCCGGGGTGCGGTTTCCCCGACGCCTCGCGGCGGTCTTGACGCTGGTGGCGCTGGCGGACTTTCTGTTCTGGGGCAGGGCGCCGGGCCTTTCGGTGGTGATCTTTGCCGCGGCGATCCTGGCATGGGGTCTGCAGGGGGCCGGGGCATGGCGGCGCCCGGCGGGGCTGTTCCTGGTCGCGGCCCTGCCGGCGGTCGATCATCTGCAGCCGCTCTCGCTGGCCTTCCTGCTGGTCGGGCTGGGAGGCGCGCTGACCTGGGCGCATCACCCGGCGGCGCCGATTGCGGCGCTGTCGTCCGCCACGGGCGCCTTTCTGGGGCGGTTGCCTGTGGCCTGGCTGGCACAGCTTGACCCGCGCCGCCTGTTTGCCTTGCCCGCAGCCCTGGCGGAGGCGCCGGTTCCGTTGGTGCGCAAGGTCTTGCGCGACTGGGCCTTGCCGCTGGGCGGCGCATTGGTGCTCGTGGCGCTCTTGATGCAGGCGAACCCTGTGCTGGCGCAGCTTGTGCAGATCGACCTGGATCTCTGGCAATTGGCACAGCGCCTTGTCTTCTGGGGCGGGATCGCGGTGCTGGTCGGTCCGTTCCTGGCGCCGGTGCCGCCATGCGACCGGGTAACCCGCGGCCTTGTGATACCGTCGATTGCGCCGGGATGGCTCAACCCCGGATCCGTCCTGCGCGGCCTGGCGGTCTTCAACCTGCTGATCGCGGTACAAAGCCTCACCGATGTCTCGATCCTGCTCGGGGGCGCCGATCTGCCCGAGGGCATGACCCTGGCCGAATACGCGCATCGCGGCGCCTATCCGCTGTTGGCTGCGGCGGTGCTGGCCGGCGCATTCGCCCTGGCGGCGCGGCCTTTCCTGGGCGAACACCGCCTGATCAGACCGCTGCTGCTGCTTTGGCTGATGCAGAACATGGTGTTGTGCGGGGCGGCGGCGCTGCGTCTGGACCTCTACATCGAGACCTTCGGGCTGACCTACCTGCGGCTGCACGCGCTGATCTGGATGGCGCTGGTGGCGGCGGGGATGGGACTGGCGCTGTGGCAGGTGCTGCGGGCGCGGTCGAATCGCTGGTTGCTGGTGCGGGGCGGTGTTCTGGGGCTGGCGACGCTGTACCTCTGCGCGATGGTGAATTTCGCCCAGGTGATCGCGGCACAGAACGTGACCCGGGCAGAGCCGGACCTGCGGTATCTCTGCGGTCTGGGTCCGATGGCCGCAGGGCCGATCGTCGAAAGCGGCCTGGGCCGGGTCATCGGGCGTTCGGTCCAGCTGGGGCCGTGCTGGATCACTCGTCCCGAGGTCGAGGACTGGCGGGGTTGGGGCTTTCGCAGCTGGCGCGCAAGCCGCTATGTTCAAGGCGTGATGGTGGAGCGGCCTGATGAAGATCCTGATCGTGGACGACGATCCCCGCCTACGTGACCTGGTGCGGCTGGCGCTGGAACGGGCGGGCCATGCGGTCATCACTGCCGGCGACGGGCAGCAGGCGCTGACCCATGCCGCGCGCGAGGCGCCGGACCTCGTGGTGCTGGACGTGGGTCTGCCCGAGATGGACGGGTTCGAGACCTGCCGCCGCATCCGCGCGCGATCCGAGGTCCCGATCCTCTTTCTGACCGCGCGGGATGACGAGATCGACCGCATTCTTGGCCTGGAACTGGGGGCCGACGACTATGTGACAAAACCCTTCAGCCCGCGCGAACTGGTCGCGCGGGTGGGCGCGATCCTGAAGCGCACCGCGCGCGGGACCGTTCCGGCACGGCTGGAACGGGGGCGCTTGTCGCTCGATTGCCATGCGCGGCTCTGCCGCTTTGGTCCCGCCGAGATCGCTCTGACCGCAACCGAATTCGGCCTCCTCGCGCGGCTGATGCAGGAGCCCGCGCGCCTGACGCCGCGCGCCGACCTTGTCGCCGCGCTTTGGGGGGCGCAAAGCGCGGTGTCGGACCGGACGCTGGACAGCCACCTGCGCAACCTGCGCCGCAAGCTGGCCGAGGCCGGCTGCGCCGAGGCGGTCGAGACGGTGCACGGGCAGGGGATGCGGATGGGGCCGTGTCGATGACCGGGCATTGGCGGCCCTCGCTCGGCTTTGTCCTTGGCGGGGCGCTGGGCGGGACGCTGGTGGTGTCTTTCGCCGGGCTGGTGGCGCTGCGTTACCTGGGGCCGGTGATCGGGTTCCGCAACGCGGCGATCCTGCTGGCCCTGTCGATCACACTGGTGACGGCGGTGCTGGGCTGGCTGCTGGTGCGCCTGCTGCTGCGTCCCATTCACGCGCTAGAGGCCTATGCCGAGGCGCAGGAAAGGGGCGACACCCCGGCGCCGCCGCGCCATTTCGGCACCCATGAACTGCATGCCACCGCCCGCCGGGTGATCGCGATGGCCGAGACGCTGCGCGACCGAGAGGCGACGATCCGCGCCTTTACCGACCAGGTCACGCATGAGTTGCGTACCCCCGTCACCGCGATCCGCGCCGCCAGTGAACTGTTGGAGGATGGCGGGGCGCTGGGCCGTGACGACGCGGCGCTGGTGGCGCAGGTCGACGGCGCCTGCACCCAGATCGAGCGCCAGCTTGCCGCGCTGCGCGAGGTCGCCCGCGCGCGGGAGACGCGCTACCTCGGAACGTCCAGGCTGGACGATCTGCTGCCGGGCCTGCGCGAGGACCACGCGAAGCTGGTCTTGCAGGTCGAGGGCGGCAGCGTGCCCTTGCCGATCGCCGGGGCGGGCATGAAGATCGTCCTAGGCCAGCTGTTGCGCAATGCGGGCGAACATGGCGCAGGCCGCGTTCTGTTGCACGCAGGGACAGGGAACGGCGCGGCCTTCCTGGAGGTGCAGGATGACGGGGCAGGGATTTCGCCGGGCAATGCCGGGCGCGTCTTCGACCCGTTTTTCACCACGCGACGCGGCGCAGGGGGCACCGGCATGGGACTGGCCATCGTCCGCAGCCTGCTGAGCGCCCATGGCGCCGCCATCCGGCTGCTGCCGGCGGAACGGGGCACGCGGCTGCGGATCGTATTCGCACCCAGCGTGCGTTAGCCGTCCGGGCCTAGGCAGGGGCGGGCAGGGGCGTGACCTGCGACAACCGCTGTTCATAGGCGGCATCGTTGCGGTCGAGGACCGGACGGTAGGACGGGGCATAAGGCGCGCCTTCGGCAATCGCCTCTGTCGGGTCGTAGTCCTCGAACATCCGCAGGTCGCCCTGACCCGGTTTGGGCAGCAGGCCCAGGCGGGTCTTGATGCGTTTCTTGGCGACCTCCAGGAACTGCCCGAGGCGAGTCAGCATGATACGGAAAAAGGCCAGGGGCGTCTCGATCATCGCCTTGCCCAGGATCGCACCAGCATCACGCAGGTGCAGGCCGCGCGACAGCCGGATCACCGCGTTGCTGTAGGTCGTGGCCAGGGCCAGCTTGCGGATTTCCCGGCTGATCCTGGGATCTGCCATGAACTTCTCGACCACGGCATTGCCGCCAAGCGACATCGCGTAACGGTTCGAGGACATGTTGCCCGCGTAGATGCGATAGCCGACAAGATACTCGCGCACGACTTCCATCTTGTAGCGCCGCAACAGCCGCAACTGGAAATCCCGGTCCTCGCAGCCGCCGATGCCGTTCTGGGCGTAGGAGGGATCGAAACCGCCGACCTCCAGCGCTGCCTCGCGCCGGACAAGCAGGCTGCTGCCGTTGCCGACGTGGTTGACGACCAGGTGACTGGGAAAGATCGCGCCGCGCGCGTCATGCACCAGCCCGTCCCCGCGCACCTCACCGTGGGTGTTGATGGTGCGGAAGAGGGCGTAGCAGGCGGCCCAGTCGGGATCGCCTTTGTGCCGTTCCAGCGCGGCGACCTGCCGGGCGATCTTGGTGGGGTGCCACAGGTCGTCCGCGTCGAGATAGGCGACATAGTCGGCGGCAGAGGCGCGGGTGCCGACATTCCGGGCATTGGCGACACCACCGTTGGGAATCGTAATCACGCGCAGGTTGTTCATCCTGGAAGTCAACTCGCGCAGGATGTCGGGCGTGGCATCCGTCGATCCATCATCAACTACAATTATTTCAAGGTTTTCATGCGTTTGCCGTGAGGCCGACAAGATGGTAAGTTCAACGAAAGCAGCGCCGTTGTAGACCGGGATGATCACGCTGACCGAAGGGGTATCCGCTTGCGACATTTCCGTGTCCGTGCTTTCTTGACAAGCTACCATTGATGGCAGAATTCACTGTGGTTTACGCCGGTATGGCGGCTTGGGTCCGGGGCGACAAGCCCATGCGCAGGATTTGGTTTCTCGGTTGATTGAAGTGAGATTTGACAGATGAAAAGACACTCTTCCCCTTCCCGGGGCGCCAGAGTGCTTGTTTCCGGGGGGTGTGGTTTCATCGGCTCCCATTTGTGCGATGCATTGCTGGCGCGGGATGATCTGTCCGCCCTTGTCTGCGTCGACAACCTGTGGACCGGGACGGTCGACAACATCGCGCATGTTCGCGACAGCCGCTTTTCATTTGTCGAATGCGATGTGGAAAAGTTCACCTCGGACAGCCTGTTCGACGAGGTGTATCACCTGGCGTCGCCCGCCTCGCCGCAATGGTACATGAGCGATCCGCAACGCACGATTTCGGCCAATATCGTCGGGGCGATCAACCTGCTGCGCTACCTGAAGGAGGACGGGCGGTTCTGCTATACCTCCACCTCCGAGGTCTACGGCGATCCGGTGGTGACGCCGCAGCCCGAAACCTATCTTGGCGCGGTCAGCTGTACCGGCCCGCGATCCTCCTACGACGAAAGCAAGCGCGTGACCGAGTCCCTGCTGTTCGAGATGCGCCGGACGCGGGGTCTGGATATCCGGGTCGCGCGGCTGTTCAACGTCTATGGCCCGCGCACCCGCGTCGACGATGGGCGGGCGGTGTCCAATTTCATCAGCCAGGCGCTGTCCGGGGCGCCGATGACCATTTACGGCGATGGCACACAGACCCGCAGCTGGGGCTACATCGACGATATCGTCGAGGGGCTGGCGCGGTTCTTTTGGCGGGATGCGATCGACTATCCCGGCCCGCTGAACATCGGCAACAACCGCGAGATCTCGGTGGGCGGCGTCGCGCGCTATATCGGCGACCTGACAGGCCAACCCGAGATCGTGCACATGCCCAGCCCGCCGGACGATCCGACCAACCGTTGCCCGGACCTGACGCTGGCCAACAGGATCCTGCCCGGCTGGAAATGCGAAGTCCCCTACGAAGACGGCGTGCGGCGCACGATGCAGTGGTTCCGGGACGTGATGAAACCCTCGCCGGACGTGCGGCGCGCGAAATAGGGCGGCTTCGCGGATGAAGGCTCTGTTGCGCGACAGGATGCAAACCGCAGAATGGCGGCGGTTCGGGCGCGTGCTCGGTCTGCTCAGGGCCAGCCGGGGGTCGGTTTTCGTGGTTGTCGCACTGGGCCTTGTCTCGTCGCTCTTCGAGGGGATCAGCCTTTATCTCTTTCTGCCGATCCTTGCGCATCTGCCGGGCCAGTCGGGGGCAGAGGGCACGCTGCCGGCGCTGCTGGGCTGGGTCGACGACTGGTTTCCGCCGGACTGGGTCTTTACCGGGCTGCTGACAATGGCGGTGCTTGGCATCGTGCTCAAGAACGCGGTCAACTACCTGAACGTGGCGGTCTTTGCCTTTGTGAACTGCCGTGCGGGCCACCTTTTGCGCAGCAAGCTGAACGGCCAGATCCTCATGGCCAGCAGCAGCCATATCAACCAGACCCAGACCGGTGAGATCGCCAATGCCATGATCTCGGAAACCTGGCGCTCGGTCGAGGTTCTGGGCGACCTGTTCCGCATCCTGGTCAATGCCTGCGCGCTGGTGGTGCTGCTGGGAGTGCTGGCCATCGTGTCCTGGCAGGCGACACTGCTGGCGATGGGGGTCGGCGGGCTGTTCATGCTGGTGTCGCGGGTGATGACCGATGCCACCAACCGCGCCAGCGCCGAGGCGGTGGCCTCGAACACGGATTTCATCGGCCGGTTCTGGGAAACGATGGAAGGTCTGCCGGCCATCCGCCAATACGACCAGGCCGCCGCCGAGGGCGCGCGCTTTGATGCATTGTCGCGCCGGGTGGAAAAGGTCTACCTGCGAATGCAGCTGATCCAGAACGTGATCGGCCCCAGTTTCGAGGTGCTGGTCGCGATCTTCGTCGCGGTATTGCTGTCGCTGATGTTCCATTTCGGCATCGGCGGCCCCAGCGTGGCGGTGTTCCTGCTGATCCTGTTCCGCGCTGCACGGTCGTTGCGCGGGGTCATGGTGGGGGTCAACAAGATGCGCCAGCTGTCCTATGCCGTCGAAGAAGTGGGCCGCGTGGGCGAGGCCTGCGCCGCCTCGGCACTGCCCAACGGAGACCGTCCCTTTTCCGGCCTGGCGCAGGGCATCCGCCTGCGCGACGTCAGCTATCGCTATCCCGGTCGCTCAGAGCTCAGCCTTGACGGCATCGACATCGAGATCCCCGCCGGAGGGTCCGTGGCCTTCGTGGGTCATTCCGGGTCCGGCAAGACGACGGTTGCCCGGCTGCTGGGGCGGGAATTCGATCCGACGCAGGGACATGTGGAGGTCGACGGCATGGACCTGCGCGAGATCGAACTGGGGACCTGGCGGCGGCGGGTGGCGATCGTGCCGCAGGTGACGCATATCTTTGACGGCACCGTCGCCGAGAACATCGCCTACGGCGCCCAGGATGCCAGCGAGGCGCAGATCCGCCAGGTTGCCCACCAGGCCCAGTGCGATACATTCGTCCAGGCCCTGCCCAAAGGGTTCGACACGCGCATCGGGGCCAAGGGGGTGTTGCTCTCCGGCGGCCAGCGCCAGCGGATCGCCTTTGCCCGCGCCCTGTTGACGCGGCCGGATGTGCTGATCCTGGATGAGGCCACCAACGAGCTGGACACCCGCACAGAGACCGCGATCATGGAGAACCTGCGCCGGTCCCAGGCGGGCAAAACGCTGGTCATCATCGCGCACAGGCTGTCGACCGTGACCTGGTGCGACAGTATCGTGGTTCTTTCCGAAGGCAGGCTGGTTGAAACCGGTGCCCCGGCAGAGCTGATGGGCCGGGCCGGTGGCGCCTTTGCCGGGCTGATCCGCAACCAGCACTAGCCGCGGGCTTCCCGTTTGGCCGCATCCGCGCTAGGAATGAGAGAAGGTTGATATAGCAACAACCTTGCCGGAGGTGGTAATCATGGCCAAGCCCAGGAACATCCTGTTCATCATGTTCGACCAGCTGCGCTGGGACTACCTGGGCTGCTACGGTCACAGGACGCTGAAAACCCCCAATATCGACCGTCTGGCCGCGCGCGGGGTGCGCTTCGACCGGGCCTATATCCAGTCACCGATCTGCGGGTCTTCCCGGATGTCCACCTATACCGGGCGCTACGTCCACAGCCACGGGGCCAGCTGGAACGGCATTCCGCTCAAGGTTGGCGAGATGACCCTGGGCGATCACCTGCGCAAGCTGGGCATGTCCTGCAACCTTGTGGGCAAGACCCACATGCGCGCCGATGCCGAGGGCATGGCCCGGCTGGGTCTTGAACCCGACAGCCTGATCGGGGCGCGGGTGGCAGAATGCGGTTTCGACGTCTTCGAACGGGATGACGGCATGCTGCCGGAGGGGCCGGATGGGTCCTATGATCCGGACGGGGCCAGGGAGTACAACAAGTACCTGCGCGCCAGGGGCTACGAGAGCGACAACCCCTGGCATGACTTTGCCAATTCGGGGCTGGATGACGCCGGCAACGTCCTGTCGGGCTGGTTCCTGAAGAACGCCCGCGAGGCTGCCAACATCGCCGAGGAGGACAGCGAAACCCCCTACCTGACCGGGCGTGGCATGGCCTTCATGGAGCAGGCGACGGCGCCGTGGTGCTGTCACCTCAGCTTTATCAAGACGCACTGGCCCTACATCGTGCCCGAACCCTATGCCAGCATGTACGGCCCCGACGACGTGCAGGAGGTCATCCGGTCTGACGGGGAACGGCAGGACACGCACCCGGTGCTGCGCGCCTTCATGGACACCCGCGTGGGCGAGGCGTTCTCGCGCGCAGAGGTGCGAGAGGCGGTCATTCCGGCCTACATGGGGCTTATCAAGCAGGCCGACGACCAGATGGGGCGGCTGTTCGACTGGATGGAGCGCACCGGGCGGATGGAGGACACGCTGATCGTGCTGACCTCGGACCACGGTGATTTCCTGGGCGACCACTGGATGGGGGAAAAGACCTTCTTCCACGACACCTCGACCCGGGTGCCGCTGATCGTCTACGACCCTTCGCCAGAGGCCGACGCCACGCGCGGCACGGTCTGCGACGCGCTGGTGGAAAGCATCGACCTTGCGCCCACCTTCGTCGAGGTCGCGGGCGGTGAGCCGCCCGCGCATATCCTGGAGGGCGAAAGCCTTGTGCCGATCCTGCATGGCGAATGGACCGGCACGCTGCGCGACTACGCGATCTGCGAATACGACTATTCCGGTTCGCCCGTGGCGGCGAAGATGCGGGCGCCGGTGCGCGATGCGGTCATGTTCTGCGTGATCGACAGGCGGTACAAGCTGATCCATTGCGAAGGCGGCTATCGGCCCTTGCTCTTCGACCTGCAGGAGGACCCGCAGGAACTGGTCGACCTGGGCGCCAGTGCCGAGCACGCCGGGGTGATCGAGGACATGTACGACAAGCTGTTCGCCTGGACGCGGCGTCCCTCGCAGCGCACCACGCGGTCAGAGGCGCAGTTGATGGAGATGCGGCAGAAATCCGGGCGGCGCGGCGTCGTCCTGGGGGTCTACGACGAGAACGACGTCCCGCTGGAACTGACGGTGCGCTACCGGGGCCGCAAGGCACCGGACATGAAGCGCGGGCCGAAAGGGGGGTAAGGCCGGGCTACCCGGCCATACCTGTCCCGCGGCGACCGGAGATGTCGTTGCCGCGATACAATGCCGTGACCTGGCGGGCGGACGGGTGTCGTGACCGAGACCGCTGGGGAAGTTTGGCCGGTGAACCATTGCGTGCAAGAGGAGGGAAAGCCGTCAGGGAAGGGGGCCGTCATCCGCGCCGGCGACCGCGCCGAGGCTCTGCCCGGGGCAAGGACATGAGGCTGGCCCTCGCCCAGGCACCGGGAGAGCTTTCCACGGTCGTGGCGCGGCTGGACTGGCTGCGCGCGGCGCTGCCCGGAATCGCCGCTGACGGGGCCGATCTTGTGCTGCTGCCTGAACTCTTCGCCTGCGGATACAATATCGGGGATGCAGTGCACGAGCGTGCGGAACCGGCCAATGGCAGGATCTTTGGCGCAATGCGGGACCTTTCCCGCGAGGCCGGCGTGGCGATCCACTACGGCTTTGCCGAGGCGGCAGACGGGGGGGCCACAACTCGGCGCTTTGTGTCTCTCCGCAAGGAGCGGTGCTGACCCGCCAACGCAAACTGGCGATCCCGCCGGGGTTCGAGAGGCGCTACTACACGCCGGGACAGGGATGCCAGTTTTCCGCTGGAGGGGTGTCACCTGCGCGACGCTGATCTGCTACGACGCCGAGTTTCCCGAAACCCTGCGTCATGTCGCGGCAGAGGGAGCGCAACTGGTGCTTGTGCCCACGGCGCTGGGTGCGCAATGGCTTGTGGTGGCCCAGAACCTGATCCCCACACGCGCTTTTGAAAACGGGGTCTACGTGGCCTATGCCAACAGCGCGGGGATAGGGAACGGCCTGGCGTTCCTCGGGGCAAGCTGCATCGTCGCTCCGGATGGCACCGCCGCCGCACGGGCCGGCGCGGCGGCAGAGATCCTGATGGCCGATCTCGACATCGGCCGGGTGCATGCCGCGCAATCGCGGCTGCCCGACCTGGACGACCGGCGGTCATTGCGGGTGGGCGGGGATCAGTCGGACTCGATCCGGGGGCGGACGACAAGGGATTGCAACGTGTAGACGAGGATCGCCAGCCCGATCGCCCCGGCCACGGCGATCCCCAGCAACAGGATCACGTCCACCGGCCCGCCGATGTTGGACAGGTGCGAATGGGTCATGCGCAGCACGAACCAGACGGCTGCCACCGCGCCCAGGGGCATCGACAACTGCGCCAGCAGGAATTTGCGCCAGCTGATGCTACGGTCGCGGATCAGGACGTAGAGATAGGCCAGCGTCACCAGCACGGCCACCACGACCATGCCCCAGAACAGCCCCTTGCCAAAGATCTCTTCGAAGACGGCGAGGATGGTGCCGAATGTCAGGTCTTTCATGGGCCTCTCTCCTCAGGCCCGGCCACGCAGCATGGCGTTGTAGGTGGCCTTGAGGGCGACCTCCTTCATCAGCCAGCTGATCCAGAGCTCTTCCAGCGGCGCGATCACGCCGGGGAAGGAGGGCATCAGGTTGTTGTTGTAGTCGAACTCGACCAGCATGGCGCGGCCGACGCGGGTGATCATCGGGCAGGAGGTGTAACCGTTGTAAGCCTCAACCGTCTCGCGGCCCTCGATGGCGGCGATCAGCCCGTCCTCGACCACTGGCACCTGCCATTTGACGCTGGCGGCCGTCTTGCCCTTGGGCACGCCGGCGACGTCGCCAAGTGCCCAGATGTTGTCGAAGCGCAGGTGCCGCAGGCTGGCCATGTCGCACTCGACCCAGCCCTGATCCGTCCACTTGTCGGCCCATGACAGGCCCGACTGGCGGATCACCTCCGGCGCGCGCTGCGGCGGGATGACGTGGATATAGTCGTATTCCATCTGCACATCGGCGCCCGTGGCATCGGCAAAGGTGGCCCGCTTTGCGCCGGGATCAATGGATTTCAATGTGTGCTGCATCGCCGTGTCGATGCCCCGGTCGCCGAACAGCATCCGCACCTTTTCCGCCACGATGGGCACGCCGAACAGCGATCCCTGCGGTGCGGCATAGAGGAACTGTGCCTTGCCGCGCGTGCCACTAGTGCGGGCGATGTCATCGATCAGGAAAGTGTGTTTGAGCGGTGCCCCGGCGCATTTCATCTCTGTTGCCGGGCGGGTGAAGATCCCCAGGCCGCCGGTTTCGGTGAACCGTTGCGCGGCCTTCCAGGTGGCGGCGGCATATTGCGGCCCGGCATATAGCGCGCCGATGCCGTTTTCGCCCACCATGTCCAGCGAGAACCCCTCGATGGCGCCATGATCCAGGACCAACCCGGGCGCCACGACCAGATAGTCATAGGACAGCGAGGTGCCGCCCGTCGTGGTCACGGTGCGGGTCTCGGGATCGATTCCGGCGGCGGCCTCGGGAACCAGCGTCACGCCGCGCGGCAGCCAGTCGACCGTCTTCGAGACGACGTAGCCCGAGGGTTTGAGACCGGCGGCCACAAGCGACAGGCCGGGCTGGTACAGGTGGTCGGCGCGCGGGTCGACAAGGGTGATCCGGGCACCGTCCAGCCGCCGCACCAGGCGGTTGGCCAAGGCCGTGCCGCCGGCGCCCGCGCCGATGATGACGATCTTTGCTTTGGTGGCGGACTGGGCCTGCGCCCGCTCGGCGGTGCCCGCCGCGGCCAAGGCACCCGCCCCGGCGGCCAGGGTGAGGAACCCCCGGCGCGAGGGCTTGAAAGGTGATTCTGTCATGTAGCTCCTCCGAGACATGTGCGGGATTTTGAATACAACGGCATGCCGTGACATTGACCCAGGTCAAGAAAGTTGAATGTGTGAGGCTGGTTTTCGCGGGCAATCCGGTCATGAAAACGGGTCCGAACGGCAGGGTCCGGACCCGACCAGTGCAGGGCGCGGGCTCAGTAGCTGGCCACGCGGGCATTGGGCGCCATGATCGCGGCGGCCATCGTGCCGGGGTCGGCCACGGTCACGCCGTCCAGCAGAACCTCGGCGGTTGCGCCCTTGCCGGGCAGGTAGATGGCGCAGACTTCGACCTTGGTGTTCGGCTTGGACATGATCATCTGCATCAGCCCCTGGGGCGACATGCCCTTGGGCGGCTGTGCTGCGGTGGCGCTGTCGGGTGCGTCCTTCAGCGCGATGTCCGCGGCCGGACCGCAGAGCAGGACATGGGCGGATTTGCCCTGGCCCAGGGCCTGCATGGTCAGCACCATCGCCATCAGCTGGGTCTGGGGTTCCGGCGCGGTCAGCACGGTGACCAGCGTATCGGGCGCCTCCTGGGCGGCAGCAGGCAAGCCGAGGGTGGCAACGGCCAGCATGGCCGCAGTGAAAAGGGTCTTCATGAGACCTCCTGTCGGGTTTGGTAGAGTGGGGACCGGGGCAGGCCGGGTTGACCCGCCCCGGTGGGGAAATCCGCCGCCGGGACGATTGACGGCGGATGTCTGGATCAGTGGTCGTGGTCACCCACGGGACAGTCGCCCTCTTCGGTGAAACAGGCGTCGGTACGCAATTCCAGCCACATCGCGTTCAACACGGCAAAGGCGGCGGCCAAAGGCAGGCCGAGAAGCCAGGCGAAATACCACATGTGTTTTCTCCTTCAGTAGACGGTGTCGGAATTGCCGGTGACGTCATCCTCGGTGACCTTGCCCCAGAGCACCCTGTAGACCCAGGCGGTGTACATGAGGATCAGCGGCATGAAGATCGCGGTGACCACCAGCATGATGAACAGCGTCTGGTGCGAGCTGGAGGCATCCCAGACCGTCAGCGAACTGTTCGGGTCCACGGTCGAGGGCAGGATGAAGGGGAACATGGTCAGCCCGACAGAGGCGATGATCCCGGTGATCCCCAGCTTGGACCAGAGCAGAGTCGTGACCTCGCGGCCCGACACCAGCCCGCGCAGGGTCAGGGCGATGCCGAGAAAGCCCATGAGTGGGGCAACCGCGATCCAGGGGCGTTCGGCATAGGCGGACAACCAACTGCCGCCATGCGTGACCTCTGAATAGAGCGGGTTGGACGGACCGTTGGGCGTGACCTCGTTCACAAAGGAAAACCCGTCGATCCCCAGGGCCAGCCAGAGCCCCGCCAGCGCATAGCCCCCGGCGGCCACCATTCCGGCGATCACGCCGAACCGGCGCGCGCGGGCGGCCACCAGCCCCTCGGTCTTGAGGTTCAGCCAGGCCGCGCCATGCATGAGCAGCATCGAGATCGAGACCACACCCGCCAGCAGTGCGAAGGGGCGCAAGAGGCCCAGGAACTTGACCGCGAAATTGCCGTCATACATCGGCATCAGGTCCTCGGTCAGGTGAAAGGGCACACCCAAGAGCACGTTGCCCACAGCCACGCCGAACAGCAGGGCCGGGACCGCTCCGCCCGCGAAGAGCGCCCAGTCCCAGCGCGCGCGCCAGGCCGCACCGTCGCGCTTGGAGCGGTACTTGAAGGCCACGGGCCGGACGATCAGCGCCGCCAGCACGACGAACATCGCCAGGTAGAAGCCCGAGAAGGAGACCGCGTAGAGCGGCGGCCAGGCGGCAAAGATCGCGCCGCCGCCCAGGATGAACCAGACCTGGTTGCCTTCCCAGACCGGACCCACGGTGTTGATAACGACGCGCCGCTCCACATCGGTTTTCGCCACGAAGGGCAAGAGCGCGCCCACCCCCATGTCGAAGCCGTCGGTCAGGGCAAAGCCGATCAGCAATATGCCCAGCAGCGCCCACCAGATCACGCGCAGCGTGTCGAAGTCGATCATCTCGAACAGGATCATGTCTTTCACTCCGCCGGATTTGCAAAGGGACCCTGGCCGTCATGCGTGCGCAGACGGTGGATATGACGTTCCTGCCAGGCCTCGGTTTCGGCCACGTCCTGGAACGGACCCTTGCGGATGTATTTCACCATCAGGCTCATCTCGATCACGAAGAGCACCGTGTAGAAGATCACGAAGCCCGCGAGCGAGATCAGCAGGTCGGCCACGCTCAGGTGACTGACCGAGAGCGCCGTCGGCAGCACCCCGTCCACGGTCCAGGGCTGACGGCCGAACTCGGCCACGAACCAGCCCAGCTCTGCCGCGATCCAGGGTGTCGGGATGATGGCGACCGCGGCATAAAGCGACCAGCGCGGGAACTGCATCCGCCGGAAAGAGGCCCGGTAGAAGAAATACAGCATCACCGCGATAAAGCTGAAGCCAAGCGCCACCATGATCCGGAAGGCCCAGAACAGGGGGCCAACGCCCGGGACCGTGTCATTTGCGGCCTGCTTGATCTGCGCCTCCGTCGCCTCGCGGGGATCGTCGACATAGCGTTTCAGGAGCAGGGCAAAGCCCAGGTTCTCGGAATGCGCCTCGAAGGTCTCGCGCAGCTCTGGCGAGGTCGCGTCGCGTTCCGCGCGGATGGTCATCAGCGCGTCATAGGCGATCAGGCCGTCGCGGATGCGGTCTTCGGCCTCGTCCACCAGGTCGTTGATGCCGGGGATCTCCTGCGTCAGGCTGCGGGTGCCGATCAGGCCCATGACCCAGGGGATTTCCACCGCGTAATGGGTCTCGCGCGCCTCCTTGTCGGGCAATCCGATGGCGGTGAAGGGGGCGGGCGCCTCATGCGTCTCCCACATCGCCTCGATGGCGGCGAGCTTCATCTTTTGCGTGTGACTGGCCGAGTAGCCGGATTCGTCCCCCAGCACGACGACAGACAGCGCCGAGGCAAGGCCAAAGGCCGAGGCCACGGCGATCGACCGGCGGGCGAGGTCCTTGTGCCTCTCCTGCAGCAGGTAGAGCGCCGAGACGCCCAGCACGAAGACGCTGGCCGTGACATAGCCCGCGCTGACGGTGTGGACGAACTTGGCCTGTGCCACCTCGTTGAAGACCACGTCGAAGAAGGAGGTCATCTCCATCCGCATGGTCTCGGGGTTGAAGGCGGCACCGACCGGGTTCTGCATCCAACCGTTGGCGATCAGGATCCAGAGCGCGGAGAAATTCGAACCGATGGCCACCAGCCAGGCGACAACCATGTGCTGCACCTTGCTGAGCTTGTCCCAGCCGAAGAAGAACAGCCCGACGAATGTCGCCTCCAGGAAGAAGGCCATGAGCCCCTCGATCGCCAGCGGCGCGCCGAAGATGTCGCCGACGTAGTGGCTGTAGTAGCTCCAGTTCATGCCGAACTGGAATTCCATCGTGATGCCGGTTGCGACGCCGAGGGCAAAGTTGATCCCGAACAGCATGCCCCAGAATTTCGTCATCTGCCGCCAGATGGGGCGGTTCGTCATGACGTAGACGGTCTCCATGATCGCGACGAGGATCGACAGGCCCAGCGTCAGCGGTACGAAGAGAAAGTGATACATGGCCGTCATCGCAAATTGCAGGCGCGACAGCTCGACCAGTCCGATCTCCATGATTGGGCTCCCTTGAGCTTTGCAGGTAATTCCGCATCCATGACGCGGATTATCGGCAGTTATATTCCTGATGTGCTATGTGTTGTTGATCTGGATCAAAAGTCGTATCACAAAAGCGGAATAAATTCGAGGGAGCGCCGAGTACAAGAAACTGCCTCAGGTTGTTGCGGTCAGCGGCACAAGGCGGTCTGCCTGATCGGTTTCTTCCGGGCGGTGTGCGGCCATCAGGATCGCCGTCCGGGGCAGGGCCCTGCGCAGGCCGGTCAGGACGGCGTGTGCCGTGGCACTGTCCAGCCCCTCGGTCGGTTCATCCAGCAGCAAAAGGGCGGGGCGCCGCAACGGCGCGCGGGCCAGGACCAGCCGTCGGGCCTCGCCCCCGGACATGCCGGCGCCACGAAAGCCCAGCCTTGTTTCCAGCCCGGCCCGGTCGGCCAGGGTCCGGTCCAGGTGGACCGCCTTCAGGGCCTGCCAAAGCGCATCCTCCGTTGCCTCTGGTGCGGCAAGACGCAGGTTCTCTGCCACCGTGCCCGCGATCAGCGCATGGCGCTGTGGCACCATCGCGATATGTTGGTGCAGGATCTCGTCGGGCAGGTCGATGACGGGATGCCCGCCAAATGTCACGCGGCCCATGTCGGGGGTCAGTTGCCCGGCGGCCATCAGCAGAAGGGTGCTCTTGCCACCGCCGCTGGGGCCGGTCAGGGCCAGTGTCTCTCCGGGGCCAAGCAGCAGGTCGAGGGGGGCAAACAGCGGGGCGCCGTCGCCGCGCCGATAGGTAACCTGTTCCAGGCGCAGGATCGGGGTGTCGGGCGTGGCGCGGCGCCTGTCCGCTGGCGGCGCGGCCAGCGCCGGGGCGACGCGGCGGGCGGCGGGGATCATGCGCCCGATCTCTGTCAGGGCGCGGCGCACCGGGGCGACGGTTTCCCCAAGCGCCAGCGCGACGAAGATGCCGATGGCGGCCTCGGCGGGGGTGATGGTTCCGGCCTGAGCCAGCGAGGCGCCCATCCCCAGTGCCAGCGCAGTGATGCCCGCGCCGGTCAGGTCCAGCCCCAGACCCATGCGCCGTTCCAGCCCGTCCAGCCTGTCCTGTGCCGTGGCATGGCGGGAGATGGCCTCGGCCACATGAGCGCGCGCGGTCTGAAGCTGGCCAAAGACGGTTAGGTCCTCGCGCGCGGTGACAAGGTCGATCATCCGGCTGCGCGTGGCCTGCATCGCGGCCTCGGCCCGGCGTGAGGACCTGCGCGCAAGCCTTTGCCCCAAAAGGAAAACCAGGTTGGGCAGGATAGCATAACCCAACCCGACCACCAGCGCGACCGCAGGATGCACCAGGACCCACAGTGCCAGCGCGGCCAGCGCGATGACCGCCATGCCTGCCAGCCCCGGCAGCAGCAGGCGCAGCGCCACGCCGTCCAGCGCGTCGATATCCGCCGTCACCCGGTTGAGAAAGGCATTGGCGCGCAACCGTTCCAGCGCGCGATAGGGGCTGGTCAGCAATCCCTGCAACAGACGGACCCGCAGGCGGGACAGCGCGCGCAGGGTGGCATCATGGGTCGCCAGCCGCTCGCCATAGCGCGCCGCCGTCCGCCCCAGCGCCAGGAAACGCACCATCGCCGAGGGGCCGAAGACGTTGAACACCGCACCGATCCCGGCAAGACCTGCCGCCGCCGCGGCGGTGATGAACCAGCCCGAGAGGCCCAGAAGGGCCACCCCCATCAAGAGCACCGTCACCGCCAGCGCAAAGCCGCGCAGGAAAGCGCGGCGCTCGCCTTGCAGCAGCAGGCGGGTGATGCGGAAGAGTGCCGTCATGTCCCGGCCTCCAGCACCAGGTTGCGCGCCATGCGCGAGGAGAGGCGCGGGTCATGGGTGGCCACGATCAGCGTGCCGCCCCGCGCGACAAAACCCATCAACCCCTCGATCACGTCCCCGGCGGTTTCTGCGTCGAGATCGGCGGTGGGTTCGTCGGCCAGCAGCACGTCCGGCGCCCCGTGCAGCGCCCGGGCCAGCATGACGCGCCGCGCCTCTCCGCCCGAAAGGCCCGCGCCGCGTTCGCCCAGGGGCGTCAGCGTGCCTCGGGGCAGGGTAGCGAGGACGGTGCCCAGCCGGGCACGGTCCAGCGCGTCCGGGTCCAGCGGGGCGCCGAAGGCGATGTTGTGGCGCAGTGAGCGGTTGAGGAAATGCGGGGCCTGCGGCATCCAGCCGATGCGCGACCGCCAAGCATCGGCGGTATAGTCCGTCAGCGCGCTCTCGCCAAGGTGGATCGCCCCTGTGTCCGGAACCTCCAACCCGGCGAGCAGACGCAAAAGCGTGGTCTTGCCCACGCCGCTGGGGCCGGTGATGGCGACGCTCTCGCCCGGACCTATGGCCATGTCGGGCCAGGACAACACGCGGCCTTCGCGGGTCAGGGACAGGCCTTGCCAGCGCAGCCCGGCGAACCGGGGGGCCGTGTCATGCGCCCCGCGCCCCAGCCTCTGCGGGCGGGTTTCCTCGCGCCAGTGGACCAGCTCATCCTTGACGGCATCGGCGGCGGCCTTGTCGTGCCATGCGGCGGCAAGATCCCGCAAGGGTTGGAAAAACTCGGGCGCCAGCAGCAGCAGGTAGATCCCCGCGAAAGGCGCCAGAGGGGCGCCCCAGGTGCCCCAGGACAGCTCTCCCAGCAGGGAAAATCCGACCCAGACCGCGATCATTGCGACGCCGAGGGCCGAAAACAGTTCCAGCACGGTAGAGGACAGGAAGGCGATCCGCAGCACCGCCATCGTCCGATGGCGCAGCTCCTCCGAGGCCTCGGCGAACCCATCTACCACGGCGTCGCCCGCTCCGATCAGGCGCAGGTCGGAGAGGGCGGCCAGCCGGTCGGCCAGAAGGTCGCTCAGGGCGCCGATCTCTCCCATCTGGCGGGCGCTGGCCTCTTTCGCGGCCCAGCCGACCAGTGCCATGAAAAGGGGGATCAGCGGACCCGCCATCAGCAACACAAGTGCCACGGCCCAACTGTGCCAGGCGGCGATGCCCAGGATCAGCAGCGGCACGACGGTCGCGCGCAGGCGGGCAGGGCGATAGCGCAAGGCATAGGGGCGCAGTGCCTCCAGCTTTTCGGTGAGCAGGGCGGCAATGGCCCCGGCGCCGCCGCTGCGCGACGGCGCGGCAGCAGCGGTTTCGACCGTCAGGATCTCTGTCCTCAGGGCGTCAATCTGGGCCGAAGCCGCGCCTGACAACATGCCCTGCGCTGCCATGTCCAGTAACCCGCGCAGGCCCGCCAGGGCCAGGAATGCCAGTGCGGCCCAGAGCGGCGACAGCCCATCCGACCCGGTCAGCAGGTCGGCGAGCACGCGGGCGATCAGCACGGCCTGAACCGGCCAGACCAGCGCCGCGCCCAGCGAAAGCGCTGCGCCGATGCGGCTGGACCGCTCGGCCCTTGTCCTGGAATCCTGAGTCATGCGCACGCATTTCGTACCGTTTCAGCCCGCCCTAGCGCATCAAAGAGGTGGAAGACCTGATCTGGATCAAGGAAATCCACATCACGGGTACGGAATAATGGGAAGGTAAGGACGAGAGACAAGATGCGCCTGACCATACGAACCAATCTTGCCGCGCGCGTGCTGATGTATTGCGCCGTCAACGCCAGCGAGCTGGTGCGGACCTCGGATATTGCGCGTGACTGCAACGCCTCTCTCAACCACGTGGCGCGGGTGGTGCAGCAATTGCAGGCCGAGGGCTTCATCGAGACGCTGCGCGGGCGCGCGGGCGGGCTGCGACTGGCGAAACCGGCGGACCGGATTTCGATCGGGGCGGTGTTCCGCCTGTTTGAGACCGACATCCCCTTTGCCGAGTGTTTCGATCCGGACAACAACACCTGTCCGCTGACCGGCGTCTGCCGGTTGCGCAACTATGTCATCCGCGCGCTCGAGGCGTTCTACCATGAACTGGACATGGTGACGCTGGATGACCTGGTGCGTGGAAACTGTGGGCTTGTCGACCTGCTGTCGGCGGGGCCGCAGCTGCCGGACAATTGTTCCCGGGCCGGCAGGGCCTGAGGGGGACCGGATCAGGGCCGGGCGTGTAATCGGCCCTCAGTGATCCAGCGTGCGCTTGAGCTCTCCGGTGTCGAGAACGGGCGAGGCGTCGAGATCCTCGGCGTCCAGCATTGCGGCAACCCGTTCCAGGCTGGAAACCAGCATGGATTGCTCCCAGTCCTCCATTGCGTCGAACTTGCGTACGAAGCGCTGTTGCAGTGGGTCGGGCGCCTCGTCGAGTGTCTGGCGGCCCTTGGGGGTGATGTGAATGTTGGTCTGGCGTCGATCCTGTTCGGATTTCTCACGGACGACCATGCCCTGGCGCACCAGCTTGTCCACCAGCGAGGTCACGGTGGCCTGCGACACGCGCATCCGGACAGAGATTTCCTTGGCGGTCGCGTGGCTGCGTTCAGAGATGATCTGAAGGACCCGGAACTGCACCGCCGTGATGCCGGATGTCTGTTTCAACTCGCGCCCGTAAAGCTCGGTCGCGCGCAGGATTCGGCGGATTGCGATCAGGCAGGTATCGACGCGGTCCATCAGTGTTCCATTGATTAGCATGACTAACGATATAGGTCTCTTACGGGGTATTCAAGGCAATAGTGCTTTGCCATCCTAAGCTAAATAAGGCCAGATCGGGCGGGCATGAGGCCATATTTGGCGGAAATTGGATAAAAATTGCTTTGCCAGTTGAAATGTCAGTGGCGGCACGCTATTTCGACATCCAAAGCAAACGAGGAGACTTCATCCTATGCAACATCCGCGCGATATCGCCCGTTCGTCCCTGCCCAGCCTGCGTGTACCCACCGCAGAAGACGGGGCGGCGATCTGGGAGCTGGTACGCTCGTGCAAGCCGCTCGACGAAAATTCGATGTACTGCAACCTGTTGCAGTGCGATCACTTCGCCGACACCTGCGTCGTTGCCGAACTGGATGGGGAGATCGTGGGCTGGGTTTCGGCCTACGTCCTGCCCAACGAGCCGGACACGCTGTTCGTCTGGCAGGTCGCCGTGTCCGACAAGGCGCGCGGCATGGGTCTTGGCGGGCTGATGCTTCAGACGATCCTGAACCGCGACGTCTGCGAGGACGTGACCCGCATGCAGACCACGATCACGGGTGACAATGACGCCTCCTGGGCGCTGTTCCGCAAGTTCGCGCGCCGCATGGGCCGCGGCCTGGACGTACAGCCCTACTACACGCAGTCGCTGCACTTCAACAAACGGCACAAGACCGAGAACCTCGTGACCATCAAGGTGGCCGAAGAGATGGCGCAGGCGGCCTGAGCCCCGCGCCCTTCGCCCACATTCCTCACACAGAACGAGAGCACATAATGTCTTCCCAGACCTTTCACCCGACGATCTTCAAACGACGGGAGTCGGAGGCGCGCAGCTATTGCCGCAGCTTCGACACCGTCTTCACCACTGCGCTCGGCTCGGAAATGACCGACGCCGCTGGCCGGACCTACATCGACTTCCTGGCCGGCTGTTCCTCGCTGAACTACGGTCACAACGATCCCGACATGAAATGCGCGCTGATGAACCATCTGTCGCAGAATGGGATTGCGCATGGCCTGGACATGCACACCGGCGAGAAGGCGCGTTTCCTTGAGACCTTCGAGGAACTGATCCTCAAGCCGCGCGGCATGGACCACAAGGTCATGATGACCGGCCCGACCGGCACGAACGCGGTCGAGGCCGCGATCAAGCTGGCGCGCAAGGTGACCGGCCGGACCAACGTCATCGCCTTTACCAACGGGTTCCACGGCATGACGATGGGCGCTCTGGCCGCGACCGGCAATGCCGGCAAGCGGAACGGCGGCGGCACGCCGCTGTCGGGCACCACGCATATGCCGTTCGAAGGCGCCTTTGGCGATGATGTCGACAGCCTCGACATCATCGAGCAGATGCTGGGCAACCCGTCTTCGGGCGTCGATGCACCGGCGGCCTTCATCATCGAACCCGTGCAGGGCGAGGGCGGCCTGAACGCCGCGTCGAAGGAGTTCATGCAGGGCATTGCACGCCTGGCCAAGGAACACGGCGCGCTGCTGATCGCCGATGACATCCAGGCGGGCTGTGGCCGGACCGGCACCTTCTTCTCCTTCGAGGAGATGGGCATCGAGCCGGACCTGATCCCGCTGGCCAAGTCGCTGAGCGGGATGGGCCTGCCCTTTGCCGCTCTGCTGATCAAGCCCGAGCTGGACATCTGGAAGCCCGCCGAACACAACGGCACCTTCCGCGGCAACACCCATGCCTTCGTGACTGCCCGCGTGGCTCTTGAAAAATTCTGGAGCGACGATGAATTCCAGAAGGACATCAAGCGCCGTGCCCAGACCGTGGAACACGGGCTGGAAACCATCGCCTCGATGATCCCGGACGCCAAGCTGAAGGGCCGCGGCATGATGCGCGGCGTGGACGTGGGGTCGGGTGACCTGGCGGCGGCGATCTGTGCCGAAGCCTTTGAAAACGGGCTGATCATCGAAACCTCGGGTGCCGAGGACGAGGTGGTCAAGGTCTTGGCCCCGCTGACCACACCGGACGAAACCCTCAAGGATGGTTTGAACATCCTGATCGACGCGGCGCGTTCCGTGCTGTCGACCCAGAAGATTGCAGCGGAGTAACAGTCATGATCGTCAGAGATTTCGAAGAGATCAGCAAGAACGAACCCGGGCGCGTCGTCTCCGATGCACAATGGACCAGCGTGCGCATGCTGCTGGCCGATGACGGCATGGGCTTTTCGTTCCATGTCACCATCCTCGAAGCCGGTTCGGAGCATACGTTCCACTACAAGAACCACTTCGAGAGCGTGTATTGCATGCAGGGCAAGGGGTCGATCACCGACCTCAAGACCGGCGAGACCCACCAGATCAAGCCGGGCACCATGTATGCGCTGAACGAGCACGACAAGCACACGCTGCGGGCCGAGGAAGAACTCTGGATGGCCTGCTGCTTCAATCCGCCGGTGACCGGCAAGGAAGTGCACCGCGAAGATGGATCCTATGCCGCCCCCGAGGAGGTGGAGGCCTAAACACATGACCCACACTGTTGAAAAGATCGGCGGGACAAGCATGTCCCGCCTCGCTGACCTGCGCGACACGCTGTTCCTCAAGGACGGTGAAGCGCGCTATGGTCGTGTCTTTGTTGTTTCGGCCTTTGGTGGCATCACCAACCTGCTGCTGGAACACAAGAAAACCGGCGAGGACGGCGTCTATGCGCGGTTCGCGAACGCCGAGGACGATCATGGCTGGCACGAGGCGCTGAGCCGCGTGAGCGACGCCATGATCGAGGCGCACGAGGCGGTGCTTGACCACCCCGGCGACATCGAGCAGGCGACCAACTTTGTTCAGGAACGGATTGAGGGGGCACGCAACTGCCTGATCGACCTGCAGCGCCTATGTTCCTACGGCCATTTCCGCCTGAACGCGCATCTGTTGCACATCCGCGAGCTGCTGTCCGGCCTCGGTGAGGCGCATTCGGCACATGTGGCGGTTCTGCTCCTGCAACGTGCCGGCGTGAACGCACGGCTGGTCGACCTGACCGGCTGGCGCGACGATGGCGAGGTGACGCTGCAGGAACGGCTGGACCGTGGCATGGAAGGGATCGACCCCGAGACCGAGATGCCCATCGTGACCGGCTACGCACAGTGCCGCGAAGGCCTGATGCGAGAGTTCGACCGCGGCTATTCCGAGGTGACCTTTTCCGAGCTTGCTGCCCAGACCGGCGCGCGCGAGGCGATCATCCACAAGGAATTTCACCTGTCGTCCGCCGATCCCAAGATCGTCGGCGAGGACAAGGTGCGCAAGCTGGGTCGGACCAACTACGACGTGGCTGACCAGATGGCGAACCTCGGGATGGAGGCGATCCACCCCTCGGCGGCCAAGACGCTGCGCCAGGCGAATGTGCCGCTGCGCGTCACCAATGCCTTCGATCCGGGCGATCCGGGCACGCTGATCGACGACCAGCCGGCAGAGACGCCGGGGGTCGAGATCGTGACCGGCCTCGACGTGATCGCGCTGGAGGTGTTCGAACAGGACATGGTGGGGGTGAAGGGCTATGACGCCTCGATCCTCGACGCGCTGACCCGCCACAATGTTCGCATCGTGTCGAAGGTTTCGAACGCCAACACGGTGACGCACTATGTCGACACCTCGTTGAAGTCGCTGCGCCGGGTCGAAGCCGACCTGGCCGAGCGGTATCCGCATGCCGAGATCAAAACGCGCAAGCTGTCGCTGGTCTCGGTCGTGGGCCGCGACCTCAGCGGTCTGTCGGTGCTGCAGCGCGGGCTGGAAAGCTTTGCCCAGGCGGGCATCTACTCGGTCGGTGCAAGCCAGGGGCCGCGCAACGTGGACACCCAGTACATCCTGGAACGGGACGATATGGCCAAGGCCATCAAGAGCCTGCACGACGCTTTTTTCGATGAGGAGAAAGCGGCGGGTGATAAGGCGAAGGTCGCGCTGGTCGCCTGAGGCACCAGACCGACCGACAATAGCGGCTGCGGACACGCGGCCCGACTGAAACAAAGGCCCGCCCTGCAAGGGGCGGGCTTTTTTGCTGGCCGTCGCCGAGGGCGGGTTACTCGCCCTGCCAGCCGGGGCGGGTCATGCCGATGAACGCCAGCGTCTCCGGCGCCTCGACGTTGCGCGCGATGATGTCGCGCAGCGATCCGCAGGCTCCGATCTGTTCCCAGCCGTAGCGGGTGAATGTGGGGTGTTCCATCTCCGGGTCACCGTCGAACCCGGGCGGCGGTGGAAAGACATGTTCCGACAACAACGGGTTGGGCAGGGCCTGCGAAAAGGCATCCAGCGCGACGAAGGACAGGATGGTGCGGGGCAGCGGCGATCCGGGCACCCGGTCTTCGCAGAAGATCCCGGTGAAGAAATCGACCTCGTCGACCGAGCGGTAGGCGCGCGCCAACTGGGCGGCGACCGCGGGATCGCTGCTGATCTCGTCGAACGTCTTTGCCGGGGCCTGCCCGAGGTAGCCGCGGTAACGGTTGTACGAGGCCAGTTCGCAGATCCGTCCCTGTCGGATCGAATCCCACTCGATGTTCAACAGGTTGTCGTTGGTATTGCGCGGGCCAAGGCGGGCGGCGGGCTGGGCGCTCACGTCCTCGAACCCGCGTTTCAGCCCGGTCTGGATCAGCGGCAGGTTGTTCATGAAATAGCTGCGGCCCACCGGATGTTCCGTCCCGCCCCAAGTGATCGCATCGGGGATCAGCGCGTGCCAGCGATAGAGCAGGCTGAACTCCGTCGTGATCCAGTTGGCCTTGTTCCAAGGCGCGTGCCAGCAGACCGAGGGATCCGCCATGAGGTGCAGCGCGAAGGGCGCGATATGGTTGATGTAATCCTCGACCACGATCTTGATGAACTGCACGACGACCACGTTGCGCGCCGTCTCGAACACGCGGGTGTCGTCCCAGTCCGGGTGCCGGGCGCCGATCTCGTGCGCCAGGCGGTTGTGTTCGCGCAGGAAAAGCGTGTTCATCATCGACACCTGCGGCACGGAATTGACCCGGTCGCCGCCCACGGCAAACAGCGCGTCGCGAAAGGCGCGGGCGCCCGCGGCGGTGGCCGGATCGTCCGAGGCGCAGGATTTCAGCAGGTCGGTCAGGCCCAGTGGTGGGTCCAGCCCTTCGAATTCCGGCCGGATCTCTCCGTCGGCAAAGAGGAACTCGGGGAACTCCTCCCCTCCGATCCTCTGAGACCGCAGCATCCCCCGATGGGCATGGTCCGGGTCGGGAACCCGCAGAAGGCGGGTCTGTTCCGGGGTGCGGCCATAGAGAGGGCAAAGGTCGATTTCATGGTTCGAGGTGTTGCGCTTGCGTCGGTCCGGGTCCGGGGTGTCGCCGCCGATGCTTTCGGGCACCGTGCGCAGGAAACCGTCGGTCAGGTACTGCGCGAAACTGGGAAAGAGGCAGGTGGATTTCGGGCACAGCACCTGTGTCCCGTCCGGGCGTTCGAAGAGCGGTTTCAGACCTGCTTCGCCCTTCCATCCCGGCAGGCTGTCCTGGTCGATTTCGCTGACGCCCAGGTGTCGGCCCGCCCAGGTCCTGTCCGTCAGGCTGGACCAGGAGGTATAGGGCGCCATCGTCGAAAAGGGATGTGGACGCGGGCGCGCCTGCATCACGATCCGGTTGATTAGCAGGGCGTTCAGCTTGCGGTGCAGGAACGGCACCGCCTCGACCAGCCGCGCGACCCAGGGGCGTGTCAGCTGCGACAGGGCCAGTTCCGCGATGCGCGCCAGCAGGCCGTTGATCCGCGCCGCCAGCCATTCGGACCGTTTCATGCCGGGGTAGAAGGGCAGGAAGACGGCGGAAAAGACGATATGCGGCAGGACGTGGTGCTGCCAGATGTCCTCGAGAATGAAGATGAACCAGTAGCCGACCAGGAAATTCAGCGCCGTGAAGATCCACCAGCCGATGCGCAATTCGCGCCACATCAGCACGATGCCGAACACGCCGCCCATGAAGATCGGCCCCAGCGTCCAGCGTTCCCAGTACTCCGGCACCCGGCAGAGCGCGCCAAGGATCGGGGTGCCCGGAAACAGCGAGACCCAGGGAGAGGGATAGCCAAAGAGGTTCAGAAGCCCGCGATAGAACATCATCGCCCCCACCAGCAGGCAGGTCAGCTGCAGGAAGGTGCGGCGCCAGACCGCCCAGTCGATGCGAAATCCCTTGTGCGGTGCCCCCGCCGAGGCCGTGCCCATAGCCGCGCCCCTTTCAATAAGACCTTCATTAATGACGCCAAGTGTGGCAGCTTTAAGGAGTTATGTCCAAATTTTTTCGCGCCAAAGATGTATCATGAAAAAGCTGCTGCTCATCGTCTTCTTCGCCCTTCTGGGATCCGCGCTGTTCCTGGAATACAAGCGCCTGACCATAAAACCCTGGCCCGCCACGCATTTCGAGGACGTGGTGGAGCATTTCAAGTACGGATCCATAGGGGCCGAGGTCGACGGCTTTCCCTATGCCATTTGGCGCGAACTGCCCACGATCTTTGCCGGGGAACTCCCGCAGGGGTACGCCGGGTTCGGCTTTCTCGGCGAAGAGGGCAGGGATCTTCCCATCGGTGTCTCCGTGCGTCGCATCGGGGTTGACCGGGTCGGGTTCAACTGTGCCACCTGCCATGTCTCGACCTACGAAATCGACGGCGCGCGGCACCTGGTTCTGGGCGCGCCCAACAACGCGCTGGATATCCAGGCCTATATCCGGTTCCTGACCGGCGCCGCGCAGGACCCCCGGCTGACCCCCGATGCGGTGATCGAGGCGGCAGAGGCGAACGGGCGGCCGTTGGGCTGGTTTGACAGGCTTGTGCTGCGTCGCGTGGTCTTTCCCCGGCTGGCCGAGGAGGTCGCGACGCTGGAGGCCCGGCTGGCCTGGATGGACGGCCGTCCGCCGCACGGGCCGGGCCGCACGGATGCGGGCAATTTCTGGCGCGAACGCTGGGGGTTGAACCCGTCGGGCGACAGCCGTGTCGGGGTGGTCGATTTCCCCTCGGTCTGGAACCAGCGCTTGCGCACCGACGGCTGGTTTCACTGGGATGGCAATAACCGGTCCCTGGACGAGCGCAACATCTCGGCGGCGCTGGCCGGGGGCGCGGCGGACTGGCTGCTGGAACGTCGGTCGATCGAGCGGGTCTCGGACTGGTTGATGGCGTTTCCCTCGCCGGACTGGCCCTTGCCCCTGGACGCGGACCGGGTGGCGCAGGGCCGCGCGATCTACGAGCGTGAGGGCTGCGACACCTGCCACGATCCGGGCAGCCCCAGCCTTGGGCAGGTGACCTCCCTTGCGATTCTGGGCACGGATCCTCAGCGCACCGACCTGTTCGATGCGGAAATGGTGAGCTATTTCAGCGACGTGGGCGAGAAGTACTCTTGGCGGTTCCACAACTACCGGACCACTGACGGCTACGCCAACATGCCGCTGGACGGGATCTGGATGCGGGCGCCTTACCTGCACAACGGTTCTGTCCCGACGCTGGCAGACCTGTTGTCGCCGCCAGACACGCGGCCCGTCACCTTCTTTCGCGGATGTACGGTGCTGGACACGGACCGGGTCGGCTTTACCTGTGAGACGGGGTTCGAACTGGACACGACACTGACCGGCAACGGCAATGGCGGGCACCTCTGGGGCACGGATTTGCCCGACGCGGAAAAGGCGCTGCTGCTCGATTATCTCAAGTCGCTCTGATGGGGGATGAGCGCATTCCGGCGGGCGAGGCGGCAGAGATCCTGCACCTGACACGCGCCAATCTGCAGACACTCTGGCGGCGGGATGGCGTGGTGAAACGCGGACAGCATGCCAAGCATCACGCATTGTTGCAGGGCCGGTTCCGGGTGCGGCCGGACCTGCCGCCGTCGCTGGCGCAGGGCGTGTTTCAGCCGGGGGCGGACCACGCCTGCCTGGTGCGCTTTTCCAATGGCGGCCAACAGGACGACCGGGCGCGTGATGTGCGCGGCATGGCGATCAAGCTGCTGGATATACCGGGCCTGAAACTGCAGCCGGGGCAGGGACATATGCGCGAACAGGACTTCGTTCTGGTCGATCACCCGGTCTACTTCTGCAAGGACATGGGGGACTACATGCCCTTCAACCGGCATTTCCTGCCTGTGCAGGCGCTGCGCAGCAAGGGGGGCAGCCCGCTGCGGTTGTGGCGTGCCTTGCGCGGGCTGACGATGCTGGGGCTCTTTCACCGGCCCGTTCTGCGGGCGGCGCGTGGCTTTGCCGGACGGCGCGTGGGCTCGTTGCTGGCGCTGACATATCACAGCACCACGCCCTACCGGCTGGGCGACCTGGCAGTAAAATACAAGGTCCAGGGGCAGGGGGCGCCTGCCGATCCGGTGCAGACCCCGGACGGGTTGGGCAGGCGGCTCTGGCAGGCGCTGGACGCCGAGGAGGCGCGCATGACTTTCGGCGTGGTGATGCAGGACGATCCCACCCGCCACCCGGTCGAGGATGCGCGTGTCGACTGGGAAGCTGCCGGTGCGGCCTTCGTGCCCGTGGCCGAGATCGTGTTGCCCCGGCAAGAAGACAGCGCCGACCGGAGCGCCCGGGCAGAGACCTTGCGGTTTTCACCTTGGATGAGCCTGCCCGCCCACCGTCCGCTGGGTGCGATCAACCGTGCGAGGCGCGAGGTCTACCGCGTCATGGCAGAGGCGCGCGGGCCACGCGCCTAGAACACGCCCGCCTCGCGCGCGGCCAGCGCCGCCTGCGTACGATTGCTCACCTCCAGCTTGCGGTAGAGCGTTTTCATGTGCAGCTTGATCGTCGGTTCCGTCAGGCCCAGGTCGCGGGCGATCTCCTTGTTGGAAAACCCCTGTCCCAACCCCTTGAGCACGTCGAGCTCGCGCGGTGTGAGCTTTTGCGCCAAGGCTGGACTGTCGCTGTTGTCGGCCTGCGTCATGAAGTCGATCGGGGCGTATTTCTCCCCCATCGCCATGAAGCGCACGGCGTTGACCAGTGATTTCGCGGGCAGCGTCTTGGGCACAAATCCTGCCGCGCCCAGTTCCAGCGCCTGTTCCGCGATCTCGCGTGTGGCCTGGCCCGAGATCAGGGCGACACGCTGGCCGCCCGCCATGTCCATCGCCTCGCGCAGGCTGTCCAGTCCCTGCATTCCGGGCATCTTGTAGTCCAGCAACACGAGGTCATAGGCCTCGTCCTCCCGGATGCGCGTGCAGGCCTCGGGAAAGCTGGCGGCGGTGCCGATCTCGAACCCGTCGCTGGCCCCCAGGAAGGCAACCAGCGTGTCGCGCAGCAGGTCGTGATCGTCGGCAATCAGTATTCGCATGGGCTGAGTCCTCGCAGCGTGGAGCGCCAAGATAGGGTATGCCCGTAAGTGCGAAGTTAAGCGTCGCGTCGCCGGGGCGTGGACCGAAAAGACACGGTCCGGCGCTATGGGGAAAGGGGCGGCTCAGTGGCGCGAGGGCGGGCCAAATGCCTATCCCGACGGATAGGGCGCACATCCCAAATCGCACATGCTCTGTTAAAGGGTCTGTGCCAAGATCCATTTCAAAGCCCGAGGGACCCGATTCATGATGACGTTTCCGAATTTGCATGTCGCCAGCGCCGCCCTTGCCCTGACCATCGCCCTGGCAGGCGCCGCGTCGGCCGAACATCTGCCCGAACCCCACGGCCCCGTCATCCTGACGGTCGAGGGCGCGATTGCCCGCACCAATGGCGAAGGCAGGGCCCGGCTGGATCTGCAGATGCTGCGCGACATCGGCGAAACCACCATCACGACCGACACGATCTGGACGGCCGGCACATCGGAATTCACCGGTGTCGCACTGGATGACCTGCTGGAGTACCTTGGCGCCGAAGGGGAGGAAATCGACGCCCGGGCGATCAACGATTACGCGGTCACCGTACCCGTTGCGGACGCGGTCGAGGGCGGTCCGATCCTGGCCTATGCGATGGACGGCAAGACCATGTCGCGCCGGGACAAGGGGCCGCTCTGGCTGATTTATCCCTATGCCTCGTCCAGCACCTACCGGACAGAGGTCATCTATGCCCGCAGCATCTGGCAGCTTGACCGGATGACCGTCCGGGACTGATCGGGACGGGGATGGACGCGCTGTCGGACAGGGCATGAGCAGGCGCAACCGGTTCCGGCAGGGCGGGCGCGCGATCTTTTTCGGGGTCGCGCTGGTCTGCATGGTCGCCATCGGCTTTCTGGCGGTCGAGATCGTGCGCGAATTGCGGCTGCTGAACTCCGCCAATTCCGACAACGTGCAATGGACCCTGTCGCAGGCAGAGGTCGAATTCCTGGAAATGCGCCACGCGCTGGACACCGCCCGGCGCCAGTCAGAGCCCGACCTCGACCGGCTGATCGAGGAATTCGACATCTTCTACAGCCGGATTTCGACGCTGGACTCCGGCGCCTTGTACGAATCGCTGCGGGATATTCCGGAATTCGCAGAGCCGATGCAGCGCATCCGGCAGACACTGGACGACCTGGTGCCGCTGATCGACGGACCCCGGGCCGACCTGGCCGCAGGTCTGCCGCGCATCGAATCCGCCCTTGCCGAAAGCCGCGCCGACCTGCGCGATCTCGCGACCTCCGGCCTGTACCATTTCGCGCGTCAGTCCGATTCACAGCGGATCTCGGTCGCCGTCACGTTGTCGCGGCTGGGCCTGCTGACGGCGGTCTTGGTCATGGTGCTGGTCTTTCTGCTGCGCCACGCACAGAACGCCTCGCGCCAGACCGAACGGCGCGGGCATGAGCTGGCCGCCGCCTATACCCGGCTGAACACCATTCTCGACACATCGCTGGACGCGGTGCTGGTGGCCGACCTGAGGGGCGACATCCAGCAGTTCAACCCCGCAGCCGAGCGGATTTTCAAGTACGACGCGCAGCAGGTCATCGGGCGCAACATCGGTGGGCTGATCGTGCCCGACCACCTGCGCGACGCGCATGAGGCTGGCATGGCGCGGATGCGTGCCGGAGGAGAGCGGCGGGTGATCGGCCGGGGTCGCGTGCGGCTGGACGCGATGCGCAGCACCGGAGAGGTGTTCCCGGCGGAACTGGCGCTGGAGACCGCCCATACCGGCAGCGAAGAGATCATCATCGGTTTCCTGCGCGACATCTCGCACCGGGTCACGTCCGAGAACGAGCTGGTCGAGGCCCGCGACAAGGCGCTGGCCGGGGAAAAGGCCAAGGCGGATTTCCTGGCCATGATGACGCATGAGATCCGCACGCCTTTGAACGGCGTGCTGGGCAACCTGTCGCTGCTGGAGGAAACCACACTGACCCCGGTCCAGTCGCGCTATGTCCACAACATGGCCGTTTCGGGCAAGTTGTTGATGTCGCATGTGGATGCGGTCCTGGACATCGCGCGGTTCGAATCCGGCGCCACCGGCCTGCGGGCCGAGGTCGTCGATCCCGGCCGCCTGGTCCAGGACATCCTCGACAGCCAGACCAGCGCGGCCGAGGCCAATGGCAACCGCCTGCACTGGGCCTGGACGGGGCCGGTCGCGGACTGGATCCGCGTCGATGCCTCACGCCTGCAGCAGGTGCTGGTGAACCTGGTCGGCAATGCGATCAAGTTCACCCGAAACGGGGATGTCCAGGTCGAGCTCGAACAGGGTGAGCCTGTCGATCCGGCCGGGGGCGAGCCGGGGTTCTGGCTGGACATCCGCATCATCGACACCGGGGTCGGCATTGCCGAGGCGGATCTCGACAGGGTCTTCGAGGACTTCCAGACCAGCGGCTGCACGCAGGACCAGGGCCTGCCGGGCACCGGTCTGGGGCTGGGGATCGCGCGGCGCTTCGTTCAGGCGATGGGGGGTGAAATCGGGGCCGAAAGCACCCCGGGCGAGGGCAGTGTCTTCTGGCTGCGCCTGCCTGTACGGGCCGCGCAACCGCCGCGCAGCAAGGGTCGGGTCGGAACGGGGGCCAGCCCCGCGGGACCACGCAGCATCCTTCTGGTCGAGGACAACGAGATCAACCTGCAACTGGCGCGCGACATGCTGCACCTGATGGGCCACGGGGTCAGCGTTGCCCGAAACGGCCAGGAGGGGGTCGCCGCCGCCGAGGTTCACCGCTTTGACCTGATCCTGATGGACATCCGGATGCCGGTGATGGACGGGCTGGCCGCGACCCGGGCGATCCGTGAAGGGCAGGGCCCAAACCGTGACGCACCCATCGTGGCGCTGTCTGCCAATGTCCTGCCCGAGGCCAAGGACCGTTTCATCGCGGGCGGCATGTCGGATTTCCTGGGCAAGCCGCTGATGAAAGAGGAACTGTCGCAGGTCATTGCGCGCTTCTGTTCCGACGCGGCGCGGGAAGAGGTTCCACCGCCCGCCCTGACGCTGGACGACCCGCTGGCGGCCCTCAAGGCGCGCTACCTCGAGGAAACCCACGCGCTCTTTGACTGGCTTGCCACGAAGCCCGAGGCCTGGACCGAGATCGCGGATCGCGCACACCGCATCGCGGGCAGCGCGGCGGCCTTCGGGCATCCCGACCTGCGCATGGCGCTGCTGTCGGTCGAAGCCGCGGCAGAGGCCGAGGATGCCCAAGCCCTTGCGCTGGCGGTGGATGAGGCCCGCCAAGCCTGGGAGGCCGCGCCGGCCCCCTGCGTCGCCTGATCCGCAACGCTCGACGCGGGCGCCGTTTCGGCGCAGAAAGGCGCGACGAGAAACAGCCAAGACGGGGACAAAAGCCCATGAACATCGCCTGCTGGTCCGGACCGCGCAACCTGTCGACCGCGATGATGTATGCCTTTGGGGCCCGGGACGACTGTGGCGTCTGGGATGAACCCTTTTACGCGGCTTATCTGTCCCGTACCGGGATCGCGCATCCAATGGGGGCAGAGATCATCGCCGCCGGCATCCCCGACCCGGCAGAGGTCGCCCGGCGGTGTGCCGCCCCCGCGCCGGGCGGGCAGGCGCATTTCTATCTCAAGCTGATGACCCATCACCACCTGCAGGGCGACAGCCTCGACTGGGCCAGCGAGGCGGCGCATGTCTTCCTGATCCGTCACCCGGCCCGCGTGTTGGCCAGCTATGCCGCCAAGCGCGAGAATCCGACCCTTGCGGACATCGGCTTTGCCCAGCAATGCGCGATCTTCGACGCGGTCCGCGCACGCGGCTGGCGCTATGCGGTGATCGACAGCCACGACATTCGGCGCGCGCCGGAGGCGGCCCTTGGCACGCTCTGCGCGGCCATCGGGCTGGACTTCGATCCGGCGATGCTGGCCTGGCCCGCGGGCGGCCACGCCGATGACGGCGTCTGGGCAAGCCATTGGTACGACGCGGTGCACCGGTCCACCGGCTTTGCCGGGGCCGAAGGGCCGCTGCCCGCCGTGGCCCCGGAGCTGGCGGCCGTGCATGACGCCGCCCTGCCGCATTATCAGCGAATGCAGGCCGAAACCCTGCGCACAAGCGCCTGAAAGCGGCTTGCGCGCGGGCGCCGCGGGCAATAGAAGGTGCCAAATTCGCCGACCAGACGCGCCCCGGTTTCCGGGGCGCTTGAATTCCGAGGGAAGAGACATGCAGGTCACCGAGACGCTGAACGAAGGCCTCAAGCGCGGCTACGCCATCACCGTGACGGCGTCCGAGCTGGACGAGAAAGTCACCGAAAAGCTGAAAGAAGCGCAGCCCGACATCGAGATGAAGGGTTTCCGCAAGGGCAAGGTCCCCATGCCGCTGCTGAAAAAGCAGTTCGGCCAGCGCGTGCTGGGCGAGACCATGCAGGAAGTCATCGACGGTGCGATGAACCAGCACTTCGAGGACTCGGGCGATCGCCCGGCGCTGCAGCCCGAGGTCAAGATGACCAACGAGGACTGGAAAGAAGGCGACGACATCCACGTCGAGATGACCTACGAAGCCCTGCCCGAGGTCCCCGAGTTCGACGCCTCCGGCATCGTGCTGGAGCGGCTGGTGGTCAAGGCCGACGACGCCGCCGTTGACGAGGCGCTGGAATCGCTGGCCTCCTCGGCTCAGGACTTCGAGGACAAGGACGGCGCGGCCGAGGACGGCGACCAGGTGGTCATCGATTTCGTCGGCAAGGTCGACGGCGAGGCCTTCGAAGGCGGCGCCGCCGAGGACTACCCGCTGGCGCTGGGCTCCGGCTCGTTCATTCCCGGCTTCGAAGAGCAGCTGGTCGGTGTCTCCGCCGGTGACGAGAAGGCCGTCGAGGTGAAATTCCCCGAGGAATACGGCGCAGAACACCTGGCCGGCAAGGACGCGGTCTTTGACGTGACCGTCAAGGCCGTCAAGGCGCCCAAGGCCGCCGAGATCAACGACGAGATGGCCCAGAAGTTCGGTGCCGAGGATCTCGACAGCCTGAAGAACCAGATCCGTGAGCGGCTCGAGGCCGAATACGCCGGCGCCGCGCGCCAGGTGATGAAGCGCGCCCTGCTGGACAAGCTGGACGAGCTGGTCTCCTTCGAGCTGCCGCCGACCCTGGTCGAGGCCGAGGCCGGCCAGATCGCGCACCAGCTGTGGCACGAGGAAAACCCCGACGTCCACGACCACAACCACGACAAGATCGAGCCGACCGAAGAGCACACCAAGCTGGCCGAGCGCCGCGTGCGCCTTGGCCTGCTGCTGGCCGAGCTGGGCCAGAAAGCCGAGGTCGAGGTTTCCGAAGCCGAGATGACCCAGGCGATCATGAACCAGGCCCGCCAGTACCCGGGCCAGGAGCGTGAGTTCTTCGAATACGTCCGCCAGAACCCGCAGATGCAACAGCAGCTGCGCGCGCCGATCTTCGAGGACAAGGTTGTCGACCACATCGTCGAACAGGCCCAGGTGTCCGAGAAGGAAATCACCAAGGACGAGCTGCAGAAAGCCGTCGAGGCGCTGGACGACGAGTGATCGTCAGGCCTATGTGAAATATGGAAAAGCCGCCTCTCGGGGCGGCTTTTTTCTTGGTCGGGCCAAATTTGGCGCGGCGGTGAGCGCAGACCACCGTTTCCCTGACCGCGTGTTGAAGCGCGGTCAGGGGAGGTCCGTAGGCGATCTCTACCTTCGGAGACTACTGCTGCTCCTGGATCGACTGGAGGTAGTAGACGAGCGAAAGGATGCGACCGCGCGCGACCATTTCCTCGGTCTCTCCGCGCTGGCTGGTTGCAGAGGCCCGGAAACGTTCCCCCCAGATGGGCATTGCGCCGCCATGCGCCCGGACGTCGCGGCCATCGATCAGCCTCAGCGTGTTGTAGAACGGAAAATCCCCGCCGCCCGTTCGCTCGGTGATCGTGGTCAGGCTGGGCGTATGGATTTCGAGAATGCCGGCAAGGGGGCCGTCGCCCTTGCCTGACTCCCCGTGGCAGCCTGCACAAGCCACCATGTACTCCCGCTCTCCGGCTGCGATATCAGGATCCTGCGCATGCACGGGGGCGGCGACGAGAAAAGCACAAACAGTCGCGTAAAGAACCTTCATTTTGGAACTCCTCTCCCTAGGTGAGGACTCTCCCTCGTTGACCCTCCAACTGGTCCTCACGATCCCGATCATAGCCGGAACGGTCCAAGATCCTGATTGACCTAGGTCAACCCCGCTGAACCACGGGAAAAGGGGGCCCGGAGGCGCTGGATGCCTCCGAACCCCCCCCGAGTCCTGCCCTGCGGCAAGCCCACAAGATGTGTGTGGCGTCGCCCGGCAGCAGGGCTGCCGGGGTCGGATCAACTGGCGAGGACGTTCCGGAACAGCCAGGGATCGCTTTCGTCGATGTCCTCGGGGAAATGCTCCCAGCGGTCCTGCAGCGGGGTCCAGTCTGTGTAATGCGCCTCGACCGGGCCGAGGTAGGGGCGTTGGACCTCCAGGCACCGCGCGTGGTCGATCTCGTCGGTTTCGACGATGCCCGCGTTCGGGTTCTCCAGCGCCCAGACCATGCCCGCCAGCACGGCAGAAGTCACCTGCAGGCCGGTGGCGTTCTGGTAGGGGGCAAGGTCGCGTGCCTCGTCGTTGGAGAGGCGCGAGCCGAACCAGAGCGCGTTCTTCTCGTGCCCGAAGAGCAGCACGCCCAACTCGTCGATGCCCTCGACGATCTCGTCCTCGGTCAGGATGTGGTGTTTTACCTGCTGCTGACCGGATCCGAACATCTCGTGCAGCGACAGCACCGCGTCGTCGCAGGGGTGATACGCATAGTGGCAGGTCGGACGGAACTCCGGGTGGGCGCCTTCGCCCACGGTGTAGTAGTCCGAGATCGAGATCGCCTCGTTATGGGTCACCAGGAACCCGAACTGCGGCCCCGGCGTGGGGCACCAGGTGTGGACGCGGGTGATGGCGCCGGGCCGTTCCAGCCAGATCCCGGCCTGGCAGCCGCTGTCCTGGCGGTGGCCGTTTTCCGGGAACCAGGTCTCATGCGTGCCCCAGCCCAGTTCCGCGGGCTGGAACCCCTCTGCGATGAAGCCCTCGACCGACCAGGTGTTGACGAAGACATTGCGCGGGCGGGGCAGGCGGCGGGCCTGGGTGTCGCGCTCGGCGATGTGGACGCCCTTGACGCCCAGAGACATCATCAGCCTTGCCCATCCTTCACGGTCCGTCGGCGGGGTCGCGTCGCGGCCCGTGTCCCTGGCCAGCGTCAAAAGCGCCTCCTTGACGAACCAGCTGACCATGCCGGGGTTGGCGCCACAGCAGCTGACCGCCGTGGTGCCGCCGGGGTTGCGGGCCTTTTCGTCCCGCACGGCCTGGCGCAGGGCATAGTTGGTGCGCGCGGCATTGTCCGTAGTGCCAAAATAGTAGCCCGCCCAAGGTTCGACCACGGTGTCGATGTAGGGCACCCCGATCTCGCGGCAGAATTTCATCAGGTCCAGCGAAGATGTGTCGACCGAGAGGTTGACGCAAAAGCCCTTGCCGTCCGGGAACAGCCCGCCCAGCACCTCGCGGTAGTTGTCGGGTGTCAGCGCCACCTGAAGGTGGTTCAGCTTGTGCTGGCGCAGGAAATTGGCCTGGCCGGCATCCGGTTCGATCACGGTCAGCTTGTCGGCGTCATAGTCGAAATGGCGTTCGATCAGGGGCCAGACGCCCTTGCCGATCGAGCCGAAGCCGATGATGACGATGGGGCCGTCGATGCGGCCGTAGACGGGGTGTTCCTGGGTCACGGGGATCTCCTTGGTCGTTGCCCCATGTTTAGGCGCCCCCCGGTCCCAAGGCAAACCCGGCGGGGAGGCTTGGCACGAAAGTCTCCCCGGCCCGGGGGCAACTTACCGCGCCAGCCGCGGTGGCCTCAGCCGATGACCCGATGGCCCCGGCCCTGCAGGCAGCGGATCACGACATTGCGCCGCTCTGCGCTCAACTCCTCTTCGGCGGCCGCGACCCCGGCCAGCGCGCCAAAGGCGGCACCCCCGACCGCGCCGCCCAGGCGGTCGTCCTCTTCGTCCAGCGCCCCGATGAGGGCGCCAGCCGCGGCACCTGTCAGGGCGCCGTCCTTGTGTGCGCCGTTGCGGTAGGCATGGGCGGCATCCTTGCACTGCGCCAGGTCGGTGTCGAACATGGTGTTGCGCGGCCCGTCCAGCGTGTAGGCGCGGTCCATCGGGGCAGTGCAGGCGGCCAGGGCCATCAGCGGCAGAATGAGCAGGGTGCGATCAATTTTCATCTTCAATGTCCTCGTGTGGGCGCGACATGGCGCGCGCGGCTCCGAGGAGATAGCCGTAGAGTGATCGCCGGAATATTGCCGGGAACGGCATGGAGATCATGCCTTTTCGCATGTTTCGGAAACGAAAAACCGCGCGGGCCTGGCCCGCGCGGTTTCCTGTCACTCAGGGGAGGGCGTTCAGCCGATGGTCGCGCCGTCTTCGCGCCAGACGGCGATGACCGAAGAGCGCGGCTTGCCGGCGCCGTCGGGCCAGGACCCGCCCGGGTGCTGGATGCCGACAAAGGCGACCTTGCGGTCCTCGGACCAGCACAGGCCGGTCACTTCGGCGCCGTAGGGGGCGGTCAGGAAGCGGGCGATTACACCCGTGTCCGTGTTGCCGACCAGCATCTGGTTGTTGCCCATGCCGGCAAAGTCGCCCTCGTTGCTGTAGTCGCCGTCGGTCTGGATCCAGAGCAGGCCCTTGGTGTCAAAGGCCATGCCGTCGGGCGAGTTGAACATGTTGCCCGGGGTGACATTGGCGGAGCCGCCGTAGGCGTTGTCATAGACCTCGGGGTTGCCCGCCATGACATAGAGATCCCAGGCAAAGGCCTCTGCGCCGTGGTCGTCGCCTTCAGGCGTCCAGCGCACGATCTGACCGTAGTTGTTGGTCTCACGCGGGTTCGGGCCGCCGACCGGGGTTTCGTCGCCACCGGCGTTCGGCTTGATGCCGCGGTTCTTGTTGTTGGTCAGGGCGCAATAGGCCTCGGCCTTCAGCGGGTGGGCGGCGATCCATTCCGGGCGGTCCATCGTGGTGGCGCCGACCTTGGAGCCGGCGATGCGCGCGTGGACAAGGATTTCCTCGATCGGCATGCCGGTGGTTTCCGGGGTCAGGGCCAGCCATTCGCCGGTCTGGTCGTCGTTGAACTTGGCGACGTACAGCGTGCCGTCCGACAGCAGGCCATCGGTGGGCTCACCCTCGGCCCAGGTGCCGTTCGAGACGTATTTGTACATGAACTCGCCGCGCTCGTCGTCGCCCATGTAGACGACGATCCGGCCGTCGGCGGCCTGCACCATCGCGGCGTTCTCGTGCTTGAACCGGCCCAGGGCGGTGTGCTTGACCGGCGCGCTGGTCGGGTCGGCGGGGTCGATTTCCGTCACCCAGCCGTGGCGGTGGGGTTCGTTCGGCTCTTTCGACAGGTCGTAACGCGGGTCGAACTTTTCGTAGGCATAGCGGCCTTCGCCACCGATGCCGTAGCGCTTGAAACCCTCGGTCGCGTCGTATTCGCCGGTCGCACCGAAGTAGCCGTTGAAGTTTTCTTCGCAGGTCAGGTAGGTGTTCCACAGCGTGCGGCCCGAACCACAGTTGTTCATCGTGCCGAGCGGAGTCATGCCCTCGGGGTCGGCGTTGGTCTTGACCAGGTCGGATCCGGCGGCGGGACCATCCATGACCATCTGGGTGTCATGGTGAATGCGGCGGTTGAAGGGGCTGTCCTTGACCACGGCAAAACCGTCGCCGCTGTCGGCCACTTCCATCACGGTCACACCCTGCATGTGCTTGAGAAGCTGCACTTCCTCGGCGCTTTTCGGCATGCCTTCGCTGGCGGCGGGCAGGTTGATCTTGGGGTTCACGTATTCCGAGTTCACCGCGATGACCTGCTTGCCGTCGATGGAGAAAAGCTCCATCCCGTCGGTGTTCTCGCCAAAGACCTTGTCGGCCATGTCGGCGGGCACGCCGGTTTCCGGCGAATAGGCGCCATCGGCCTCGGACCACAGGGCATCGCCCCAGCGCACCAGCGGCTTCCACTGGTAGCCGGCGGGCACGTGGATGTCGAAATCGGTGGCGATGTCGATCGGCTCGAAATCGAAGGCGGCGGCCTGTGCGCGGGCCGAGGTGGCCGAGCTCAGGACCCCGGCGCCGAAGACGGCAGCGCCCGAACCGAAGGCCAGCGCACCGCCCAGGAAACCGCGGCGCGAGATGGCGCGCTCGACAACGGCATCAAAATCGGTCTGGGCAGGGCGCGGGTCGCGCATCTCGTCGAAATCGTCCCAGGACAGATCGACAATGTCAGATTTCTTCATGGCTGGCCTCATATCAGCTTGCATACTTGGCAAAGCCGCCCGCGTGTTGCGGCGGCTTCCAACAGGCGCAGATGTGATCCGGCAACGTGAAATGGGCGTTACGGTTTTATGAAGATTATATGTATCGGTGCGACAAGGCGCTGATAAAAATGAAAAAACCGCGCCGGATAGATCCGGCGCGGTTGAATTTTCGTCCTGCGAAAGGTCGCTGGATCAGTCGTCGTCGCCTTCGGCGGCCTCGTCCGAACGGGCGGGGGCTGCATCGCCCTCGTCGTCGTCGGATGCGGCGCTGCCGATGTCGTCGAACAGCTGGCTGACCTCGAATTCGGCCTGTGCCTCTTCCTCGGCGGCCAGGTCCTGGATCGACTTGCCCGATTCCTGCAGTTCGGCCTCTTCGGGCGAACGTGCGACGTTCAGGGTGATGACGACCATGACTTCGGGGTGCAGGTGCACCTCGACTTCGTGCAGGCCCAGTTCCTTGATCGGCTGGCGGATGATCACCTGCTTGCGGTCGATCGAGAAGCCGTTTTCGGTGGCCACGTTCGACGCGTCACGGGTGGTGACCGAGCCGTAGAGGTTGCCGCCGTCCGATGCCGAGCGAATCACGACGAACTTCTGTCCGTCCAGACGCTCGCCCAGGGCTTCGGCCTCTTTGCGGGTCTCGAGGTTGCGTGCCTCGAGTTGGGCTTTCTGCTCTTCGAACTGGGCGATGTTCTCTTTCGAGGCGGTCAGCGCCTTGCCCTGAAGCAGCAGGTAGTTGCGTGCGAAACCGGGCTTGACGTCGACGACGTCGCCCATCTGGCCCAGCTTGGCCACACGTTCGAGAAGGATGACTTGCATGATGCGGACTCCTTACTTCACGGCGTAGGGCAGCAGGGCGAGGAAGCGGGCGCGCTTGATGGCGCGGGCCAGTTCACGCTGCTTCTTGGCCGAGACGGCGGTGATGCGCGAGGGCACGATCTTGCCGCGTTCGCTGATGTAGCGCTGCAGCAGACGGGTGTCTTTGTAGTCGATCTTGGGTGCGTTGTCGCCCGAGAAGGGGCAGACCTTGCGGCGGCGGAAAAACGGTTTTGCAGCCATGAGTTATCTCCTCTTCTTCAGGTTCAGTCGCGGTTCCGGCGCTCACGGCGGCCGTCGCGCTCGTCACGTTTCTGCATCTGGATCGAGGGGCCTTCGTCGTGGCCGTCGACCTTGATGGTGAGAACGCGCATGACGTCGTCGTGCAGGCGCATCAGGCGTTCCATTTCCTGAACGGCCGTCGCGGGTGCGTCGGTCTTGAGGAAGGCGTAGTGGCCCTTGCGGTTCTTGTTGATCTTGTAGGCCATCGTCTTGACGCCCCAGTACTCGCTTTCGACGACCTTGCCGCCGTTGTCCGCGAGGACGGTGCTGAAATGTTCGACAAGGCCTTCGGCCTGCGCGTTGGACAGATCCTGACGCGAGATGAATACATGCTCGTAAAGCGGCATGTGCACTCCATTTCTATCATGGCGCATTTCATAGGGCAGGGGCCTGGTCCCTTCGCGCCCTGCCCACGAGAGGCTGCGCGGGTAAACGTCGTTGCGAAGAGAGCGCTCCGTATACACGGATCGGCGCGTGGCGCAAGAGGGCGCGCGGTCCCCGGAATTCCCCCTCGGTGCCGCATTCCGGGCACAATCTCACGGTTAACCTGCCATTAACCAACAACCGGAGCGATATTCATGGCCCTGACAGACTTCAACGCCTCCCATGCGCTTGGGTCCACCTTTTCCCTGCCACGCCTGCCCGAGGGCCTGCTGCGCCGGATAGGGGGCTGCGTACTGGCGCTGATGGCCTACCTGATGTGGATCGCGCCGATGGGTCTGGGTGCGCCGATCCTGGTGCCGTTCAAGCTGGGCCTGTCCTGCCTCATGTTGAGCGCGGCCCTTGGCATGTCGCTGCGCCTGCGCGGCGAGGACGGCTGATCCCCGCGGCTCAGTCCCGCCCCCTCAGGTGATTGCGCAACCCTCCGCGGGCTAGTAAGGCAGGCGGACGCAATTTCACGGTGAGGAGAGGGGCATGAGCCGCGCATTCATCTTTCCCGGGCAGGGGGCACAGACCATCGGCATGGGCCGCGACCTGGCCGAGGCCTATCCGGCGGCCCGTGCCGTCTTTGACGAGGTCGACGAGGCGCTGGGGGAAAAGCTCTCGGCGCTGATCTGGGACGGCGAGATCGAGACCCTGACCCTCACCCAGAACGCCCAGCCGGCGCTGATGGCCACCTCGATGGCGGCCATGCGCGCGCTCGAGGCCGAGGGCGTGGGCATCGACAAGGCGGCCTTTGTCGCCGGTCACTCGCTGGGGGAGTATTCCGCGCTGACCGCCGCCGGTGCGCTGACCGTCGCCGATGCGGCCCGCCTGCTACGCAAGCGCGGGCAGGCCATGCAGGCCGCCGTTCCGGTGGGCGAGGGCGCGATGGCGGCTTTGCTGGGGCTGGACCTGGATGCCGTGCGCAAGGTGGCCGAAGAGGCCGCGCAGGGAGATGTCGTCGCCGCCGCCAATGACAACGATCCCGGGCAGGTGGTGATTTCCGGCCAGAAGGCCGCCGTCGAACGCGCCGTCGAGATCGCCAAGGCGGCGGGCGCCAAGCGCGCCGTCATGCTGCCCGTCTCCGCCCCGTTCCACTGCGCGCTGATGCAACCCGCCGCCGAGGAGATGGCAGCGGCACTGGCCGAGGTCACGATCCAGGCGCCCGCCGTTCCGGTGGTTTCGAACGTCGAGGCGGCGCCGGTGAACGATCCCGACCGCATCCGTGCGCTGCTGGAGGCGCAGATCTGTGGCGCGGTCCGCTGGCGCGAATCCGTCGCCCGCATGGTCGAGGACGGGGTCGAGGAGTTCTGGGAAATCGGCGCGGGCAAGGCCTTGTCAGGCATGGTGCGCCGCATCCACCGCCCCGCGACGGTGCGCAACATCGGCACGCCGGCGGATGTGACCGCCGCCGTCGAGGCCGCGCAGGGCTGAGGCCCTGACAAAGGAATGACAGAGAGGAAGCAAGCATGTTCGATCTGACGGGAAAATCCGCGCTGATCACCGGGGCCTCAGGCGGCATCGGCGGGGCCATTGCCAAGGCGCTGCACGGCGCTGGCGCCAACGTGGGCCTGTCTGGCACCCGTGTAGAGCCGCTGGAGGCGCTGGCCGCCGAACTGGGTGAGCGCGCCTTCGTGCTGCCCTGCAAGCTGGACGATGCCGAGGCCGTCGCCGCGCTGCCGAAACAGGCCGCCGAGGCGATGGGCAGCGTCGACATCCTGGTGAACAACGCCGGGATCACCCGTGACAACCTGTTCATGCGCATGTCGGATGACGAATGGCAAAGCGTGCTGGACGTGAACCTGACGGCGACCTTCAAGCTCTGCAAAGGTGTGCTGCGCGGCATGATGAAGTCGCGCTGGGGCCGGATCGTGAACATTTCCTCCGTCGTGGGGGCCACCGGCAACCCCGGGCAGGGCAACTATGCCGCCGCCAAGGCGGGCATGGTGGGCATGTCCAAGTCGCTGGCCTACGAGGTCGCCAGCCGCGGCATCACCGTGAACGCCGTCGCCCCCGGTTTCATCGAGACCGCGATGACCGACAAGCTGACCGATGACCAGAAAAGCGCCATCCTGACCCAGATTCCCACCGGCCGCATGGGCACGCCCGAAGAGATCGCCGCCGGCGTGCTCTACCTGGCCAGCCCCGAGGCGGCTTACGTCACGGGAACCACGTTGCACGTCAACGGCGGCATGGCCATGTTGTAGGCGCCAGAGCCTGTTGCACTGCGGCGTGGGAAAGCGTTTGCCATCCCCGTCGCCTGTGCTATAGGCCGCGCAGATTTCCGGACGGTTGCGTGCCATCGTACGCAGCCGGCCCACCCGGGGTGCCGGGGGATCGAGCCGCCCGTCAGGGCAAAAAGACGCCACGCCACGGGCAGGGCAGAATGGGCAACATGCCCGACAGACTTGTGAGGAAGAGACATGAGCGACATCGCAGATCGCGTGAAGAAGATTGTGGTCGAGCACCTGAGCGTCGAAGAAGAGAAAGTGACGGAATCGGCTTCCTTCATCGACGATCTGGGCGCCGACAGCCTGGACACCGTGGAACTGGTGATGGCCTTCGAAGAAGAGTTCGGCATCGAGATCCCCGACGACGCGGCCGAAACCATCCAGACCTTCGGCGACGCGGTCAAGTTCATCTCGGACGCGCAGTAAGCCGCTCTTTTCACCTGTTCGGGTGAGGATGGAACGGCGTGCCTTCGGGGCGCGCCGTTTTTTCTGTTCCCGGTTTCCGTTCCCGTCACGACAGGGGCCGCCCCGTGCTCTTCATCACGATCTGGCCGCTCTTTGCCCTGATCTGCCTGGGCTATGTCCTGGCCCGCAAGGGGTTCCCGGACGTGGGTTTCTGGCCCGCGGCGGAACGGATCAACTATTTCCTGCTGTTCCCGGCGCTGCTGGTCTCCAGCCTTGTCGATGCGCCGCTGGGCGATCCGCAGATCCTGCGGCTGGGAGCGGCGGCGCTGGTGGTGATCCTGCTGGCAGCGGTTGGGCTTGCGCTGGCCCGGCGGCTCTTTCCGGCGCCGGCGGCCCGGTTCGGTCCCGCGTTGCAGGGGACGGTCCGGTTCAATACCTATCTCGGGCTGGCCGTCACGGCGAGCCTTGCCGGTGACGTCGGTATCGAGAGGGCGGCGGTCTACCTGGCGATCTGCGTGCCCGTGGTCAACGTGCTTTCGATCATGGCGCTGAGCGAACGCGAGGTGCTGAGCCGTCCCGGCGCCCTGGTCCGGACGATGCTGAAGAACCCGTTGATTCTGGCCTGTCTTGCCGGGATCACGCTGGCGCTGCTGGGCCTGGGTCTTCCCTATGGTCTCGGCACGTTCCTGGAGCTGCTGGCGCGGGGCAGCCTGCCGCTGGGCCTGCTCTGCGTCGGCGCCGCGCTGCAGCCCCGTGCCCTGGGGCGGGACGGGCTGGTGGTGGGCGGAAACGCCGCGCTGCGCCTTCTTGGGATGCCGATGCTGGCGGCTGGCGTGGCGCTGGTCTTTGGCCTGGACGGCGTCGAGGCGCTGGTCCTGGTGGTCTTTTCCGCCATCCCCACGGCGCCCACGGCCTATGTGCTGACGCGGCAATTGGGCGGGGACGGAACGCTGATGGCGGGTCTGGTCACGGCGCAGACGCTGGCCGCCATCGTCACGATTCCGCTGGTCCTGCTGGTGCTGGGCTACGGCTGAGCGCTCAGCCCTTCTGCGCCTTTTCCACCGCCTTTGCCGCGTCCCAGAGCGCATCCATTTCTTGCAGGTCGCTGTCCTCGGGCCGGCGCCCCTGTTCTGCCAGAGCGGCCTCGATGGCGCCGAACCGGCGGGTGAACTTGGCATTCGCGGCCCGCAAGGCCGCCTCGGGGTCGATCCCCATGTGCCGCCCGAGGTTGGTCATGACGAACAGCAGATCGCCGAATTCCTCGAAGCGATGCGCCGCGTCCTCGGCCTGCCGCAGCTCGTCCATCTCTTCGGCGACCTTGTCCATGACCTCGTCCGTGGTGGGCCAGTCGAACCCCACGCGCGCCGCCCGTTTCTGCAGTTTGACCGCGCGCAACAGCGCCGGCAGACCCAGCGCCACACCGTCCAGAACGCCGCTTTCGGCCTTGGCGGCGCGCTCGGCGGCCTTGATCGTCTCCCAGTCGCGGGTCTGCTGGTCGGCGCTCTTGTCCCGGCTCTCGTCACCAAAGACATGCGGATGCCGCGCCACCATCTTGTCCGACATGCCGTCGGCCACCTCGTCGAAGGTGAAGAGCCCGGCCTCATCGGCCATCTGCGCATGAAAGACCGACTGGAACAGCAGGTCTCCCAGCTCTCCCTTCAGCTCCTCCCAGGATTCGCGCTCGATCGCGTCCGAAACCTCGTAGGCCTCTTCGATCGTGTAGGGCGCGATTGTGGCGAAGGTCTGCTCCAGGTCCCAGGGACAGCCCGTTTCGGGATCGCGCAGCCGCCGCATGATTTCCAGCAGGCGGGGCATCCCGCCCTTCGGGTCATGGATCAGGTCGTCGCTCATTGCATCCGCTCCGGCTTTGGCCTCTATGTCCCCGACATGCGGGAACACGACAGGGGAGTCCAGTCATGGCGGTGGTAAACAGGATCGCAGGCTTTGCCGAGGAAATGACCGGGTGGCGCCGCCATCTGCACATGCACCCCGAGCTGTGCCTGCAATGCCACGAGACGGCGCGCTTTGTCGTCGCCCGACTGCGCGAAATGGGCATCACCGAGATCCACGAGGGCATTGCGACAAGCGGCGTGGTGGCGGTGATCGAAGGGCAGGGACCGGGACCCGTGACCGGCCTGCGCGCCGACATGGACGCCCTGCCCATGCAGGAAGAGACCGGCGCCCAATGGGCCAGCACCGTGCCGGGCCGGATGCATGCCTGCGGCCATGACGGTCATACGGCCATGTTGCTGGGCGCCGCGAAATACCTGTCTGAAACGCGCCGGTTCACTGGCCGCGTCGTGCTGATCTTTCAACCGGCCGAGGAAAGCGTTGGCGGCGGGCGGATCATGGTCGAGGAAGGGATCATGGACCGGTTCGGCGTCGAGGAGGTCTACGCCCTGCACACCGACCCCTTTGGTGAGCTGGGAGAATTCCGGACCTGTCCCGGGCCGATCATGGGATCGGTGGATGATTTCACCCTGCGCATTCGCGGGCAGGGCGGTCACGCGGCCTATCCCCAGACCTGCCGTGACCCGATGCCCGCCGCACTTGCCATCGGCCAGGCGCTGCAGACGGTGGTCTCGCGCAACACCGATCCGCTGGGGTCGTTGGTGGTCTCGCTCACCATGTTCCACGGCGGTACCGCCACCAACATCATCCCCGAGGAGGTCACGCTGGGCGGCACCGTCCGAAGCCTCACCCCGCAGGTGCGTGACATGGCCGAAGACCGCATTCGCCGGATCGCGATCCGCGTCGCCGAGGGCTACGATGTCGAGGCGCTGCTGGACTACCGGCGCAGCTACCCACCGACCATCAACCACGATGACCAGACGCGCTTTGCTGTGGATATCGCGCGCGAGGTCTCTTCGCGCGTCGTCGACGACCTGCCGCCGGAAATGGGGGCAGAGGATTTCTCCTACATGCTCGAGGCGCGGCCGGGCGCCTTTCTCTTCCTCGGACAGGGGATCGGCCCGTCTGCGCATCATCCGGCCTTCGACTTCAACGATGCGGTGGCCCCCATCGGCGCCAGTTTCTTTGCCCGGTTGATCGAGAAACGTCACGCCCTCGGGTAAGCGGCCCGCCATTTGGGTATTTTGACCAAGAAGAAGGGGCGCGCGCGCCAATGGTTTCTTCTTGGTCGAAATACCCCGAGGCAACCTCGGCAAGGCGCGTTTCCCTTCGGCCCCTTTTCAATACAGCGCCAAGCAGGCAGTCTGATGCCCAAAGGAGACCCGCCCATGCCCATCGTCAATTCCATCGCCGCGCTCGAACCCGAGATGACCGCCTGGCGGCGTCACCTGCATCAGCACCCGGAACTGGGACTGGACTGTTACAAGACCGCGGAATTCGTGGTGGACAAGCTCAAGGGCTTCGGCATCACCGAGATCCATACCGGTATCGCGCGCACCGGCGTTGTCGCCATCATCGAAGGGCAGGGGCCGGGGCGCACGATCGGGCTGCGCGCCGACATGGATGCCCTGCCGATGGAGGATCTCTCGGGGACGGACCATGCCTCGACGGTGCCGGGCATGGCCCATACCTGTGGCCATGACGGGCATACGACCATGTTGCTGGGCGCGGCGAAATACCTGGCCGAGACGCGCAATTTCTCGGGCAAGGTGGCGCTGATCTTCCAGCCCGCCGAGGAAAACGAGGGCGGCGGGCGCATCATGGTCGAAGAGGGCATGATGGACCGGTTCGGCATCGACGAGGTCTATGGCATCCACAACATGCCCGGAGGAGCGGTGGGGCATATGCACACCAACCGCGGCGCGCTGCTGGCGGGGGTGGACGAGTTCACGATCAAGATCACCGGGCAGGGCGGGCATGGTGCCATGCCCTTCCAGACCCGCGACCCCGTGGTCTGTGCCGCCTCGATGGTTCAGGCGTTGCAGACCATCGTCAGCCGGAACGTCGACGCGCTGGACCGGCTGGTGGTCAGCGTCACCCAGATCCACACCGGCAGCGCCATGAACATCGTGCCGGAAACCGCCCTGCTGAACGGTACCGTCCGCTATTTCGACAAGGATGTGCAGGCGGTGGTCAAGACCCGCATGGGTGAGATCGCCGAGTTCCAGGCCAGGAGCTTCGGCATGAGCGCCGAACTGGACTACGTCGAAGGCTATCCGCCGACGATCAACCACCCGGAGCAGGCGGAATTCGCGGCCGGGGTCGCGCGCGAGGTCGTCGGCGCCGAGGCCGTCGACCTGGACGCGCCGCCGATCATGCCGGGCGAGGATTTCTCCTACATGCTGGAGGCCCGGCCCGGGGCCTATCTCTTCCTGGGCCAGGGCGACACGCCGGTCTGCCACCACCCGCAGTACGATTTCAACGACCAGATAGCGCCGGTGGGGGCCAGCTTTTTCGCCCGCCTCGTGGAAAAGGCCTTGCCGCTGGGCTGACCCTGCGTGTTTCCTTGGGCGCAAAATACCTCCGGGGTGAGTGCGCGCCTGGCGCACAGAGGGGGCTGCGTCCCCTTTCCCCGCCATCAACAGGATCAATCGTATGAGCCTTGAAGACGCCAAGCGCCAGATCGACCACGCCTTTACCCGCGAGGACCTCAAGGGACCGTCCTTCGAGAACGTCTTTGCCGGTGCGCCCTCTTTCCTGCGACGCAAGTACACCAAGGACCTGGCGGGTGTGGACATCGCCGTGACGGGCCTGCCCTTCGACCAGGCGGTGACCAACCGGCCCGGTACGCGGCTGGGGCCGCGCGCGATCCGCGAAGCCTCGCTGCTGCAGCCCTGCGATGCGCCCTACGGCTGGGGCTATGACGTGTTGTCAGAGTTCGCCATCGCGGATTACGGGGATATGGCCTTCGACTATGCCATGCCCTCGGAGGTGCCGGCGAAGATCGCGCAACATGTGGGCGGCATCCTGGACGCGGGGGCGGCCTGTGTCGTGCTGGGCGGCGATCACTCGGTCACGCATGGCTGCCTGCGCGCCCATGCCGAGAAACACGGGCCGCTGAGCGTGATCCAGTTCGATGCCCATACGGACACCTGGGCCGACGACGATGCCACGCGGGTCGATCACGGGACCTTCATGTACAAGGCCGCGAAAGAGGGGATCGTGGTGCCGGAACGCTCGGTCCAGATCGGCATTCGGACGGACAATCCGGATACCCTGGGCTTCAACATCCTGGACGCGCGGCAGGTGCACCGGGACGGGCCCGAGCGGATCGCCGAGCGGGTACACGAGATCGTGGGCGCCCAGCCCTGTTACATCACCTTCGACATCGACGCCCTGGACCCGGCCTTTGCACCGGGCACCGGCACGCCGGTTTGGGGTGGGCTCAGCAGCCACCAGGCCGCGGTGATCCTGCGCCACCTGGCGGGCATCGACATAAAAGGCGGCGACGTGGTCGAGGTCTCTCCGCCCTTCGATACCACCGGGGCAACGGCGGTGGCGGCGGCGCATGTCGGCATGGAACTGCTGTGTCTCTGGGGTTGGACGCGGCGGGCACGGTGACGTGACGGGGTGTTGCGAAACCTTGGCTTTCAGAATCGGGTGGGGGCGTGGCATGCCCCCTGCCAGGGGGTAATCCGGAGATAGAGACAGCAGGTGCGCTTGGTATTCCTCATTCTTTTGCTTGTGATTCTGGGCGGGCTGGCCTGGATCCGCCTGGCACCTTCGGACCCGGCGGTCTGGCACGTCGATCCCAAGGTGACGGCCGACCAGGACCTGGCCGCCGGGGTGCGCCGGCGCATCGCTGCGGGCGACGACGGCTTTGCCCGTCTGCACGCGATCATCCTTGAAACCCCCCGGACAGAGGTCCTGGCGGGCAGTGTCGCGGAGGGGCAGGTCACCTACATCACGCGCTCCTTGTGGATGGGGTTCCCGGATTACACCACCGTGCGCCAGAACGGCGAGGTGCTCGAGCTTTGGGCGCGGGCGCGGTTCGGGCAGTCGGACCTGGGCGTGAACCGGGCGCGGGTGGATGACTGGCTGGGCCGGTTGTAGGCCCGAGTCTGCACGGTTTTCGGCGCAGGTCTGACGGCGCTTGTCCCGGCGGCGCCGGGACCACGCCCCGCCCGCCGTCCCGTCGACGGCGGGTGCCGTGTGGCATTCGCTTGCGGTGTCGCCGGTGAACAGGCCCGGCGCCTGTGCGCGGCGGCTTGACGGCCCGCGCGGGATGGGCAATGCATCCCGGATGATCCCGACAGAGCGACTCCAACAGATCAAGGAACGGCTGGAATACGTCGAGGCCCGCATGTCCGCGGGAGAGGGCGATATTGCCGCGCTGGGCCGTGAATATGCCGAACTGCGCCCCGTGGTCAGCCAGATCGCCGAATGGGAGCGGCTGGTGGCCGAGATCGCCGAGGCGGAGGCGCTGCTGGCCGATCCCGAGATGAAGGCCCTGGCCGAGGAAGAATTGCCGGACCTGCGCGCGCGCCTCCCCGAGGCCGAGCACGCGGTCCAGCTGGCGCTCTTGCCGCGCGATGCGGCCGATGCGCGGCCTGCCATGCTGGAGATCCGCCCCGGCACCGGCGGTGACGAGGCGGCGCTGTTCGCGGGTGACCTGGCGCGCATGTACCAGCGCTATGCCGAGGCCAAGGGCTGGCGCTGGGAAGTGGTCGAGGAGCAGCTCTCGGAACTGGGCGGCGTGCGCGAACTGGTGGTGCGGATCGCCGGCGAAGGCGTCTTTGCCCGGCTGAAATACGAAAGCGGCGTGCACCGGGTGCAACGCGTGCCCGAGACGGAATCGGGCGGGCGCATCCATACTTCTGCCGCCACCGTCGCCGTGTTGCCCGAGGCCGAAGAGGTGGATATCCGCATCGACCCAAATGACCTGCGCATCGACACGATGCGCTCGTCCGGGGCGGGCGGCCAGCACGTCAACACTACGGATTCGGCGGTGCGCATCACCCATATCCCCACCGGCATCGTGGTCACGAGCTCGGAGAAAAGCCAGCACCGCAACCGCGAGATCGCCATGCAGGTGCTGCGCGCGCGGCTGTTCGACCAGCAGCGCCAGCAGGCCGACGCGGAACGCTCTGCCGACCGCAAGGCGCAGGTGGGCTCTGGCGACCGGTCCGAACGCATCCGAACCTACAACTTCCCGCAGGGCCGGCTGACCGATCACCGTATCGGGCTGACGCTGTACCGGCTGGAGCAGGTCATGGCCGGCGACCTCGACGAGATCGTCGATGCCTTGACCGCCCATGCCCAGGCCGCGCAACTGGCCGAGATGGAGGGCTGAGGCCTTGGCACGCGGATCCGATCTGCTGGCACGTGCCAGGGCTCGGCTGGTCGCGGCCGAGGTGCCCGACCCGGGGCGCGACGCCCGGCGGCTGATGGCACATGTGCTCAAGGTGCCGCCCGGGCGGTTGACGCTGTTCCTGCCGGAGCCCGTCGACCCCGAGCTGGAGGTGGTCTTCCTGACCCTGGTCGAACGCCGCGCCGACCGCGTGCCGGTCAGCCACCTGGTCGGGCGCCGGGCCTTCTACGGGCGCGATTTCCTGGTCACACCCGAGGCGCTGGACCCGCGCCCCGAGACGGAAACCCTGATCGAGGTGGCCCTGACCGAACCTTTTGCCACGGTGCTGGATCTTGGCACCGGGTCCGGCTGCATCCTGCTGACGTTGCTGGCGGAACGCGAAGGCACGGTGGGCCTGGGCACGGATCTCAGCCCGCCGGCGCTGAACGTGGCCTATTGGAACCGCAACGCGCTGGGGCTGGAGGCGCGGGCGGACCTGCGCGAGGGCAGCTGGTACGAGGCGCTGACACCGGCGGACGGCGAGTTCGACCTCGTGGTGTCGAACCCGCCCTATATCGCGGTGAACGAGATGCCCTTTCTCGCCCCCGAGGTACGCGAACACGAACCGCGCCTGGCCCTCACCGACGAGGGCGACGGGCTGAGCGCCTATCGGGCCATCCTGGCGGGACTGAACGGCGTGCTGGCGCCCGGCGGGCGGCTGATCGTGGAAATCGGCGCGGCCCAGGGCATGGCGGTGTCGAAACTGTTCACGCAGGCCGGTCTGCGCGGCGTGCGGGTGATCCCGGACCTTGCGGGGCGCGACAGGGTGGTGTTGGGGACACGCAGCCCCGGATAACGACATTTTCCTGCCGAATATGACGGTTTTTCGGCATTTTGACTTGTCTCCGCGCGGGCCATATGCATATTCATGGACAGTTGATCAGTCGAATGGCCTTCGGCCAATCCCGATCAACGACAAGCCAACATGAAGGTGACCCTACCGGATTGGCGCAGGATGCGCCGTAACCTGTCACCAAGCCGTCGAAATAAGGCTGGAAACCAGACAACATGCGTTCTTCCAAATCCCGCTCGCGGAACAAGAACAACCGCAACCGCAACTCGCTGGGCAACGTCGTCAACCGTGTGTTCGACAGCAACGGCCCCGAGGGCAAGGTGCGCGGTACGCCGCAGCAGATCATAGACAAATACAATCAATTGGCCCGCGACTCCGCACTTGGCAATGACCGCGTGGCAACCGAAAACTTTCAGCAGCACGCAGAACACTATCTCCGGATGTTGGGAGAGGCGCAGCGCGAACAGGAACAGCGCCGCGAACAGCAGGAACGGGAAAACCGCGACCGCCAGGCACAGCGCGACCGCGACCGCCAGCAGCGCGACGGGGGCGAGGCCGACAAGAGCGACCGCCCCGAGAAATCCGACAGGCCCGAGCGTACGGACAAGCCTGAAAAGGTCGACAAGCCCGCCCGCAAGGAACGCGCGCCCCAGCAACAGCCTGAAACCGCCTCTATGGACTCCGACGTGGTCGATTTCGGTGCCGAGGACGACGGGCCCGGCCTGGTCGATACACCCGAGTCGCGTGCCGAGGCACAGCCCGAGGTAAAGACCCCGGCCAGGGAACCCGCCAAGGCGCCCGACCCCGAGAACGCAGCCGAACCTGTCAAGTCACCGGAAGAGGCCGCCCCCGCCGAGGAGGCGCCCGCCAAGGCCGAGGAAAAGCCCAAGAAGCCGCGCGCTCCGCGCAAACCCCGCAAAAAACCCGAGCCCAAAGCCGCGGAGGCCGATGAGGCCCCCGCCGCAAGCGCCCCGGCCGAGGGCGACAGCTCGACCCCGGACGCCGCCGAGTAAGACCGGCGCCGGGGCGCTCAGCCCGCGGCGAGACTGCGGGCCAGTGCGCAGAAGGCTTCCAGCGGAACGCGCTCGGCGCGTTCCGTCGGCGCGATCCCGGCTGCGGCCAGGTGATCCTCGATCTGCGGCGACAGGCCTTTCAGGGCCGCGCGCAGCATCTTGCGCCGCTGGTTGAAGGCCGCCGCGACCACCCGTTCCAGCACCTTCGCATCTGCCTCGAACCGCGGCGCGGGCAGGGCGGTCAGATGCACCACGGCAGAGCTGACCTTGGGCGGCGGGGTAAAGGCCCCCGGCGGAAGAGTCAGGGCGATGCGCGCGTCGCAGCGCCATTGCGCCAACAGGGCAAGGCGGCCATAGGCCTTTGAGCCCGGCTCTGCCACGATGCGTTCGGCGACTTCCTTCTGGAACATCAGCGTGAGCGATTTCCAGGCCGGTGGCCAATCGCGCGGCGTCAGCCAGCGCACCAGCAGTTCCGTGCCGACGTTGTAGGGCAGGTTGGCGCAGATCGCATAGGGCGCGACCAGATGCGCCGAGGGGTCGATCTCCAGCGCGTCGCCCTCGATCACCTCCAGGCGCCCGGGATAGGCGGCCGCGATCTCCCCCAGCGCGGGCAGGCAGCGTGCATCCTTTTCCACCGCCAGCACCTTGCGGGCGCCCTCGGCCAGCAGGCCACGGGTCAACCCGCCGGGACCGGGGCCAACCTCCAGCACGTCGGTTTCGCTCAGGTCGCCCGCCACCCGGGCGATCCGCGCCGTCAGGTTCAGGTCCAGCAGAAAGTTCTGCCCCAGCGACTTGCGCGCCGAAAGCTGGTGCTGCGCGATCACCTCGCGCAAGGGGGGAAGGTCGTCGATCCGGCTCATGTCTTCTTTGGTTTTCCAAATACCTCGGGGG